>CAZPBS010000049.1:4424-7697 GCA_964584925.1 uncultured Microbacteriaceae bacterium | reverse complement strand
ATAGTCTTCATAGATACGGCTGGTCTTCGGATTGTAGTTTCCCGTCCCCACGTGGGTGTAGTGCCCGAGGGTCCCGTCTGATTCTTGGCGAATCACCAGTGCGAGCTTGCAGTGGGTTTTCAGGCCCACTAGCCCATAGACGACGTGGACGCCGGACTTCTCTAGTTTCTTAGCCCACGAGATATTGGCCTGTTCATCGAAGCGCGCTTTGATCTCGACCAGAGCGAGAACGGATTTCCCTGATTCGGCGGCCCGAATCAGGGCCTCGATGATAGGGCTATCGCCACTGGTTCGATAGAGGGTTTGTTTGATAGCCAGCACGTGTGGGTCAGCGGCAGCCTGCTCCAGGAATGCCTGAACGCTGGTGGCAAAGGACTCATAGGGATGGTGGACGAGCACATCGCCTGCGCGAATGGACCGGAAAATGTCTGGCTCATCCGTGGGCTCTGAAGGCAGTAGCTGGGTCGAGGTGATGGGGAGGTGTGGCGTGTATGTGAGGTGAGGGCGATCGAGGCTGGAAATCTCGAAGAGTCCATTGAGACCTAATGGGGCGGGGAGGCGGTAGACCTCGTTCTCCGTGATTCCAAGCTCACCAATCAACAAGTCCAGAGTAACCGGGTCCATATCGTCCGTGATTTCGAGGCGAATCGGGGGACCGAAGCGTCGACGGAGCAACTCTCTCTCCAGAGCCTGGATGAGGTTCTCGCTCTCGTCCTCATCGATTTCCACATCTTCATTCCTGGTCACACGGAACTCGTGGTGTTCAAGAACTTCCATCCCTGGAAAAAGCTCTTGGACGTGATTTGAAATCAGGTCCTCAATGGCGATATAGCGCAATCGGCCTGATCCATCATCGGGAAGTTGGATAAACCGGGAAAGAATCGAGGGAACTTTGAGACGGGCGAACTCCACGGCCTGAGTTTTGGGGTTTCGAATGCGCACCGACAGGTTCAGTGAGAGACCTGAGATGTAAGGGAACGGGTGAGCGGGGTCTACAGCCAGAGGCATGAGGACGGGGAAGATCTGCTCACTGAAGAAATCATCGAGGGGTTCACGGTCGTTCTCAGCGAGATCGTTCCACGATTCAATATGTATGTCCTCTGCATCGAGGGCTGGCTTGATGAGGTCATGGAAAGCACGAGCGTGACGTTCCTGGAGCTCATGTGCCATGGCCGAGATGTCATCGAGGACCTGCTGTGGTGAGCGACCGGTGTTAGTGGGGACCGCAATACCGGTCACGATGCGTCGCTTCAGTCCTGCGACGCGGACCATAAAGAACTCATCCAGGTTGCTCGCGAAGATCGCGAGGAAGTTGACTCGCTCAAGGAGTGGAACTTCCGGATCCTCTGCCAGCTCCAATACTCGCTTGTTGAAGGCAAGCCAGCTGAGTTCGCGGTCGAGAAACCGGTCGATCGGTAAATCATCGGTAGGAGGAATCAGCACATCGTCGAAGTCATCCGCGAGGTCACCGCTGACGCCCAGGCTCACGTCGTAGGCCGGATGGTTCTTCTCGTTCATGGGTGACATTGTGTCACCGATGGTCGAGGGCCGGGGGGCGCGAAGGTAAACGGTGGGTAAAGTACCTAAGCCTCAGAGGACTTCCTGGCTTCAGACTCTTCTTTTTCACGGACCTCGTCGGATGCTTCGGCCACGGTGAAGCGATATCCGACGTTTCGCACCGTCCCAATCAGGGACTCCATGTCGCCTAGCTTCGCCCGAAGACGACGAACATGGACGTCAACAGTTCGGGTTCCCCCGAAGTAGTCATACCCCCACACCTCACTCAACAGCTGCTCACGGGTGAACACGCGCTGCGGGTGACCGGCGAGGAATCGCAGAAGTTCGAACTCTTTGAAGGTCAGATCAAGTGCGCGTCCATTGACTTTGGCCTGGTAGCTGACCTCGTCGATAGTGACTCCTGAGGCAGAAATCATCTGATCCTCAGAGTCTTTGCTTGATCTGGTGGTCAGGAGGCGAATGCGGGCATCAACCTCACCGGGGCCAGCGTTGGAGAGAACAACATCGTCAAAGCCCCACTCACTGTTGAGTGCTGGCATTCCTCCCTCATTCACAGCAACCAGAAGAGCTGCGGAGAGCCCGGTGGTGGTCAAAATGCGACACAGTGCTTTGGCTCCCGCCAAATCCTGGCGAGCATCAACCACCACAATGTCGGCGGTCGGGGCATTCACCAGGGCAGCGGGTTGAGCGGGGATTGTGCGCACGCGATGGGAGAGCAAACTCAGTGCGGGGAGGACGCTGGAGCCTTCGTCAGAGCTCAACACAAGGATGCTGGCCATCGGCCTCACCTCCCAGCTGTGTCATGACTACGTTCCCCAGTGTAACCGCGCTCTACGATTGTGGTGTGGCGCATGTAATGAGCAATGTGGTTCCCGTCTGGGTAGTGACGGCCGTGGGTGTCGTGGTGGTGGGATTTGTGGTCGACGTTGATGGACGTGTGGCCAGTATGGTCGCAGTCCTGGCGGCGTCCCTGTTGATGGCCTTCATCGTGCAGGTGGTGGCCTATCACCGAGAAGGACTCGTGAGTCGTTTGTCCCTGGCGATAACCGGGAGTGTTCTGTTAACTGCTGTGGCTGCCGTGGTCTTTCAGGTACTGAGCGTCGTAGACTGAAGACATGCTCCTCGCCCTCGAAATCTTCTTTATTGGACTGCTCGTCCTGGCGTCGATTGCCATCGGTTGGGTTTCTTTCATCGTGTTGCGAAACCTCTACAAGGGCCAGCGATAATCGCGTGACGTCTGCTCACCCTGAGCACTCTGGCCCGGCCCGGGCAGCTGGTGACTTTCTTCGTACCCAGCGAGATGTCGCCCTCGGTAGGGCGGTCATCGCAGATGAGCGCAGCGCCCTGATCACAGTCACGGGGCCTGACCGACTGACCTGGTTGAACAGCTTGATCACCCAGGACGTGCTGGGTCTTGCCCCCGGTCACACCGTTGAGTCATTGCTATTGAACCCCCAAGGCCGAGTGGAGCACGCATTCTTTCTCAGCGATGATGGCCAATCCACCTGGCTTCTTGTGTCGGCTGAGGGAGCGGATGCCCTAGAGTCATGGCTTCGCTCGATGGTGTTCCGCATGGACGTCACCATCCAGCGACCAGAGGACTTGGTGGTGGTGACCTCATCATCTGCAGCGTTCCTCGAGGGGCTCTCTGCTCTAGTGGTGTTTTCTGACCCATGGCCTCGGGTGGGGGTTGGCTCCGTGGGATACGCCGAGGACGTCCACCCCGGACATGAGTGGGAATTGCACAGTGCTGTG
>CAZPBS010000049.1:0-4324 GCA_964584925.1 uncultured Microbacteriaceae bacterium | reverse complement strand
CTGATCTTGTTGCGCCATGGCCAGTCTGAATGGAATCAGAAGAACCTCTTCACCGGCTGGGTGGATGTTCGACTGACCGACCAGGGAATCAAGGAAGCGAAAAGAGCAGGTGAGCTCCTCAAAGAGCACAACCTATTGCCCGATGTTCTCCACACGTCGATGCTTTCTCGCGCCATTCAGACCGCAAATTTTGCGCTCGACACCGCAGATCGCCTCTGGATACCGGTGAAGCGCTCGTGGCGTTTGAACGAGCGTCACTATGGTGCGCTGCAGGGTAAAGACAAAGCCGAGACATTGGCGGAATACGGCGAAGAACAATTCCAGTTATGGCGGAGAAGCTTCGATGTTCCCCCGCCCCCGATTGATCCCTCTGACACCTGGGCACAGCAGGGTGATCCCCGCTATGCCGATATCGAAGCTTTTGTCCCCAAGACCGAATCACTCAAGATCGTGATTGATCGGATGTTGCCCTACTGGTCCTCCGATATCGCGACTGATGTGGCAGTGGGGAAGGTCACCCTCGTTGTTGCGCACGGCAACAGCCTTCGCGGGTTGGTGAAGCACCTCGACGGAATCAGCGATGACGACATCGCTGAGCTCAACATTCCTACCGGAATTCCGCTGGTCTATGAGCTAGGTGATGACCTCAAGCCCACAGCTCCTGGCCGCTACCTTGACCCCGCTGCAGCGCAGGCAGGTGCCGCCGCCGTTGCTGGTCAGGGAAAAAAGAAGCGCTAGAGCTGAATGGATCCCGTTTGGGGGTTCCACTCACCAGTGGCGAGGTAGACCATCTTTTTGGCGATCGACACCGCGTGGTCGGCAAAGCGCTCGAGATAACGGGAGGCGAGCGTCGCGTCCACGGTGGTCTCGGTCTCCTGTGACCAGGCGTCACTGAGAACTGTCTCAAAGACGGACAGGTGCAAGGCGTCGACCTTGTCGTCCTCGTCACGAATCTTCTGAGCCAAGTCGGTGTCACCGTTCTTCAGCAACTCGACCAACATGTTGGCCATGCCAATGTCGAGTGCACCCATCTCTTTGAAGGTGGGGCGGATGGTCTTCGGGACGACCTTCTCGGGGAAGCGGTAGCGAGCGAGCTGCGCAAGGTGCTCCGCCATGTCGCCCATGCGCTCGAGTGATGAGCTGATGCGCAATGCGCTGACGACAATGCGAAGGTCTTTGGCGACTGGTGACTGACGCGCGAGAATCGTGATGGCGTGCTCGTCGAGCTGAACGACGGCGTCATCAATCTGGTTATCGCGGGCGATGACAGATTCCGCCAGCGTCACATCGGACTTGTTGAAGGCTTCGACTGCGTCGGTGATGGATGACGCGACAAGTTCAGCAATGGAGATGAGTTGGTCTTGGACTTCGCGTAGTTCCTGCTGGAATAGATCGCGCATTATGCTCCTTGGTCGAGCGTGGTCGGTGTGAACTCAATCCCCCCACAGTTGGGTTAACAAACGGTGAGGCTTTGCTTAACACTCGCTCTGTGGTCGCCAGTTTAGCGCTCCACCCTCTCGGTGAGCCCAAGCTCACGCCATAGGCTAAGCACTTATGGAGCTATTCTGGTCCTCTGGCTGGAGCCTGGGAATAGGCATCGCGTTAGGTATTGCCCTGGCGGGAATGGTGGTGCTTGCACTGCGATGGCAACAGCGTGCGGAAACAGTTCTGGAACAGCCGGTGCCCGACGGTGTCGACACAGCCCTGGAAGTCATTGGTGCCACGGGAATTGTGTTGGATGCCGATAACCGGGTGCTGCGTGCAGCAAAGTCGGCCATCGAACTTGGTCTGGTGAAAGACCGGGACCTGACCTATGGGCCCATTCTTGACCTGGTTAAGGAGTCTCGACTCGAGGGTGTGCCACTCTCTCGAGAATTCGAGCTCAAGGGTGACTCCCCCGCAGCGCTCACCACACACCTCTTAGTCCGGGTGGCACCACTGGGCCTCCGATTGATGCTCCTGGTGGCGGATGATCGCTCTGAAATGTATCGACTGGATGCTGTCCGACGAGACTTTGTCGCCAATATCTCCCATGAGCTGAAGACCCCGATTGGTGCGGTATCACTGCTCGCAGAAGCACTGCACTACTCCGCCGATGACCCAGAGCAGGTTCGCTCGTTTGCAGCAACTCTGGAACAAGAGGGCCACCGCCTTGCGGAGATGACGAACGACATCATTGAGCTCACCAGGCTTCAGTCACTGGGCACGATTGAGGATCCTGACCCCGTCCCGATTGACCGGGTGGTGGAGCAGGCACTCTCGACCAACAAGATTCTTGCGGAGAAGTCCGACATCACGCTGGTCGCCTCGGCGAAGTCCGATGCTTATGTGATGGGCGATTTCTCGTCACTTGTCACCGCTGTTCACAACCTCGTGCGCAATGCTGTGACCTACTCACGGGGCCCCGGCCGAGTGGGCGTGGGAGTAAGTGTTAAGAACACCGTGGTGGAGATCTCCATCACCGATCAAGGCCAAGGCATCGCCGAGGGTGATCTGGAACGTATTTTTGAGCGGTTCTACCGCTCAGACCCCGCACGATCCAGGGACACTGGCGGAACAGGCTTGGGCCTTGCCATCGTGAAGCACGTGGTCAACAACCACAAGGGTGAGGTCCGGGTATGGTCGCAATTAGGTAAGGGCTCCACCTTCACGATTCGGTTGCAGCAGGCTCCAGCCGATGCTCTCCTCGATGATGAGGGACTGGAAGTTGTGCCACTGAAGGGGAGACGGAAGCCGGCGAGGCCTGCCGAATACAGTGCGACCTCGGAGATTCCCCTCGTCGAGCTCGAGGATGATGACCAACACGAAACCCTGAGAGGGAGCGCATGACCAAGATCCTGGTGGTGGAGGACGAGAAGTCCCTCAGCGAACCTTTGGCGTATCTCCTGAGGCGAGAAGGCTACGAAGTCTCCGTCGTTGACAACGGGCTCTCCGCCATTGATGCGGTGGACCAGTCACCGCCTGATCTCATGTTGTTGGACCTCATGCTTCCCGGTCTTGCCGGCACGGAGGTCTGCCGTGAGGTGAGGAACCGCTCATCGTTGCCGATCATCATGTTGACCGCGAAAGACTCCGAGGTCGACATTGTGGTCGGCCTAGAGCTGGGTGCTGATGACTACGTGACAAAGCCATACTCCTCCCGGGAGCTTCTTGCTCGGATCAAAGCCGTGCTTCGTCGTCGCTCGAGTGACCCCGACACCGGGGATGGGGTTCTGGAATACCACGACATCCATTTGGATTCCGATCGTCACCAGCTGCAGGTGCGGGGGGAGCCAGTCTCACTGCCACTCAAAGAGTTTGAACTCCTGGAGTTGTTGATGGTGAACGCCGGACGAGTTCTCACCCGTGGGCAAATCATTGACCGCGTGTGGGGGTCTGATTACTTCGGTGACACGAAGACGCTCGATGTGCACATCAAGCGTCTTCGCTCCAAGATCGAGGTGCACCCTTCCGAGCCGACCATCATCGTGACGGTCAGAGGCCTCGGATACCGCTTCGAGGCCTAGAGGGATTCTCTAAGGAACCAGGAGCTCGTACTCGGGCAGGGTTCCATCAAGCACGGGAACCAAGACGAGTTCCCCAGGGTTTTCCGCATACTGGAAATAAATGGGGGCGAGTCCGCCGGGAATCACATCTGAACCCGAGAAGAGAACTGCTGCGCCCGGGTCATCTCCAACCCGCAACAGTGCTGGTTCGCTTGGAACATCGATGGTCTTGTTGATCTGTGATCCGCCATCGGTGTATTGGACATTGAGGCTGACATCGTTAGCGCCAGAGTTGACCACCGTCATGACAAGGTTGCCCTCGCCTGCATCGTTGGTGATCAGCATGATGTTGCGCAACGCAAGCTCGCCAATTTCCGTTCCGACACCGTCGGAGGGGTCATAATTCTTCATTGTCGCAATTTCAGCGTTGAGAGTGCACCCGGTGGCTCCCAGAGCGACCGAGAAAGCGAGGGCAAGGGGCGCAAAAAGTCTGCGTCGCACGAAACATTCCTCCGAATTGAATGGGAGACCAGGGGCCTCAGAGTCACTCTCAGTGAAGCTAGACCCAGCCTACCGGATGGGCCCAGCCCGGGCTGAATCCCCGCGGTTCCTGGCCTAGAAGCCCTCAGAAGCTGGGAACTTCCTGTGGTAAACTGCTGTGTTTGGGAAAGGTTTACACGCATGCTGTTTGAAGTTGGCGAAACGGTGGTTTACCCCCACCACGGAGCGGCCACCATTGTCGAGGTCAAGAACCGGACAATTCGGGGCGAAAAGAAAATGTATTTGAAGCTCAACGTGAAGCAGGGTGACCTGACTATCGAGGTTCCTGCGGAAAACGT
>CAZPBS010000048.1:0-7815 GCA_964584925.1 uncultured Microbacteriaceae bacterium | reverse complement strand
CTGCCACCGCGGAAGCATTCCTCGCCCGCCAGCAACTCGTCGATCGTGCTGGAGCAAACGTGAACTTCGGGGTGGTGGCCGACGTGAGCCTGGGCTCTGGTGCGTACATCCACTCCCGCTCATTCTCCACCGACCCCGCGGTGGCCTCCGAGCACGTGGCCGTGGCAGCGAGTGCTGAGGTTCCCGAGGTCGCCCAAACACTCAAGCACTTCCCCGGACACGGTCTTGTGTATGCCGATTCCCACCGTGTAGTACCGAGCTCCGACATCTCCTGGGAGCAGTGGAGAACCACTCATGCCCTGCCCTTCGAGGCAGGGATAGATGCCGGAGCAGAACTGGTGATGACCGGACACATTCGAGTTCCCTCGGTGAGTCAGGACCCCGCCACCCTCTCCGACGATTGGGTCCGTATCCTGCGTGAGGACCTGGGGTTTGAGGGTGTCATCATCACGGATGATTTGCGCATGCTCCGAAACTCTGGGGAGGAGCAGTACCGGGACCCCGCGACTCTCGCAGTGGCAGCACTGGTGTCCGGCCACGACCTCATCATGTTGGCCGTGGACCCCGCCAATGACCCCACCTACGAGACCTACACTCTGATGCTCGATGCGATGGAGCAGGCCGTCGTGGATGGTGTTGTCTCGGAGGAGCAGGTGGAGCAGTCACTGCGCCGAGTACTGACTCTGCGCAGTGGGTTAGGAACCCCTTAGGGCTTCTTCTTCATCCGCTCGACTTCGGCATCGATGTCTCTCTCGGTGATGCCGCGGGTGGGGCCATAGGCATCCCACCACGACATGAGGGCTCCAATCCCCATGCCGCCGATAACAAAGCCCGGCCAGAACACAATGCCCGGTGTAGCAAAGAACCATATGGCGGTCACGACTGCGCTGACGAACAGCCACACAACGAGGAAGCTCTTGAAGTCAGATTTTTTCTTCAGCCTTGACATCGCGACTGCCCGGATGTCGTCGTTCGAGTTATCCATGGAGCGAGCCTATTCCACGTCCCGCCTGATGCTCACGATCATCGAGAGCACCGCAAACACCAGTGCGTAGCCCAAGAGCAACAGGGTTGCCGAGACAGGATCAGTGAAATTAGCGGTATCGAAGTTGAACTGTTCAGATTCGACATCGAGCGCCATGATGGCGGTGATGAGCCCTTGGAGGAAGAACTTTCCCTGGTCAGGGAAAAGTAACAACAGAATCGGTTCGATGGCGAACAACCAGATCAACACCCCGATGAGGGAAATTATTTGGGAGCGAATGAGGGCCGCAATGGAGGCACCCAGCACCCCCAGGACAGCGCCAGAAACGATGGCTGCAAGGGACGTGTTCACAAAGATGTCAACGCTGGGATCAGCCGCCTCGGGATAAAACTCGAGCGCAATGATGCCCGCGGCAATTCCGCCTGCGGTGGACACAACCATCAAGATCACCCCCGCTGCGAGCGAGGCGATGAGTTTCGCGAGAAACACCTGTCCGCGACGAGGGGCCGCAACATACGTCGCCACAGCAGTTCCGTGTCGAAATTCGCCGGCCACAATGAGCACACCCACCAGCACGGCGAAGATGTACCCCGAAATGGCGTTTGCATACACAGAATCAACGACCATTTGGTCTTCGAGTGTTCCGAACCCCAAACCGTCCGAGCTCTGATCAAAAATGACCGCGGTGGCGGCTGTTCCCAGGGCGGAAAACAGGACTGCCGCACCGAGTAGACCCCACATGGCCCGCTGGTACGTCAGTTTCCGGAACTCTGCGGCGAGAAGTCTCATGACTGGGCACCCCCGGTGAGGCGAAGGAAAGCCTGTTCGAGGGTTTGATCGCCGGTCACGTCGCGGAGTGAACCGGAGGCCACCAGCTTGCCCTTGTTGATGATGATCACATCATCAACAACGTTCTCCAGTTCAGCCAGTTGGTGGGAGGACACGAGCACGGTTTTGCCTGCTTGTGCCTGCGTGGCAATGAAACCGCGCAACCACGCAATGCCGGCAGGATCAAGTCCGTTCGCCGGTTCGTCGAGGATGAGGACGTCGGGATCGCCCAGGAGCGCTGCCGCCAACGACAGTCGCTGCTTCATCCCCAAGGAGTAGCCCTTGACCCTCTTATCTCGCGCCTCGGTCAACTCAACCAGAGCGAGCACCTCATCCACTCGGGAGCCAGGGAGCCCACCGACCGACGCCAGCACTCGAAGATTCTGATAACCGGTGAGTCCGGGGTGAAAACCCCTGGAGTCTAAGACTGCACCAACGTGGTGCAAGGGATTTTTCAGTTGGGGATAGCGTTTCCCCAGAATTCTGGTTCGACCTTTCGTGGGACGTGAGAGACCTACGAGGCAGCGCAACGCGGTGGATTTTCCGGCACCGTTGGGACCTAAGAAACCGGTGACGCGACCAGCCTGAACCTCGGCGGTCAAGTTATCGACTGCGGGAACTTTTCCGTAGGTCTTCGTCAAACCCCGAAACGCAATCGCTATCATCCCTCAGCCTTCTGTGTTGTCACCTTTCAGCCTACCCCGCCTGATTTGGCGGATGACGAGGGTCACCAACACAATGACGGCACCGAGGCCCAGCCACGGGACCAGAATCCCTGCCCAGACAATGATTCCGGCGAAGAACGCCAAGATGCTCTCCCAGCCTCGAACGATGCCATCCAAGAACCCATCGGGGTCAGCGGGCATTGCGTTCTCCGGGGTAATCAGCGAAATGCTGAGCGTGGCGAACAAGGTCTGGTCGCTGAGGTAGTCACGCTGTGACTGCAGCGAATCCAGTTCTGCTTGTCGCTCCGACAGCGCCGACTCCACCGCAATCAGGTCGGAGGTGCTTGATGCTTCGGCGAGAAGCTCGTTGAGTCGAGTGATAGCCGCTTCCAAGACCTGAATCCGTGCGTCAAGGTCAACCTTTTGCAGGGATACGTCGATGGTGTTGAGAGATACCTCTTGAACATCACCGAGCTCCTTCAGGCTCGCTACCGTCGTATCGAGGACCTCATAGGGAATCCGCGCCTCGAGATAGGAACTGGGCTGGCCATAGTCCACCGGGGTGTAATCCGAGCGAGACGCGATACGTCCACCAGCCGCTTCCACCACCTCAGTGATCTCATTCGCGGTGTCGGCCGGAGAGTCAACAGAGAGCGAAAGGTATCCAGTGCGGATGATGTCTGGCTCAAAGGACCCAGCGCTGTCCTCCGCGCGCGCCATGTCCATCTCAACAGCCATGTCCTCGGTGTAAGCGATCTCGGGAGAGCCCATGCTGACGCTGGATTCCTCGTAGGACTCGATGCTTGCCGCACACCCCGTCAGGGAGAGGATCGAGGCGAGGGTCAGGGCCGAGAGCTTGGTCACAAGTGTCATGGCATCACCCTAGAGCCGGACCCGGTTACAGCATGGTTACGGTCGATAACGAATTGCTATGTGCTGTGAGCCATTCCGGAAGAGCGATACTAGGGGTATGGGAATTCGCGAGTTCCTCTTCGGTACCGGGGCCCCACGGCTCCACGTTGCACTCGATGAGGGCGACGGTCATCCGGTCATCCTGCTGCATGGCATCGCATCCTCCTCGGTGACCTATGACATGGTTGTCCCGCTCCTTCGCGGTAACCACCGGGTGATTTCTATCGACCTTTTGGGCTTTGGTAAGTCACCAGCCCCCACCACGGCGACCTACACGTTGGAGGAGCACGTGGACGCTGTGTCGAGAACCATTCGTGCCCTGAAAATCAGCGGCAGGGCCACCCTGGTGGGGCACTCCCTGGGTTCATTAATTGCCGCGCGCTTTGCTGCCCAGAATCCCTCCCTGCTCTCCCACTTGATTCTTGTCTCGCCGCCGATTTATCTGCCGGGCAATACTGTGTTGGACCCGTTGGAGCGCTTCCAAATGGAGGCCTATCGGAAGCTCCAGAACTATATGCGGACCAATCGAACTTTCACCGAAGCTGCCGCCAGAGCCGCATCGCTGCTGGTGCCCATGAAGGGCGCTCTCGAGGTGACGGAGAAGAACTGGCGAGCTATCAGCTTGTCGCTGGAGAACTGCATCGAACAGCAAACCGCGATGACCGATTTGGCACAGGTAAAAATCCCGGTCGACGCCATATGGGGCACCAGGGACCCTTTCATGGCGCCAGCGGGGCTTCGCATCCTGGAGAGAATGCGCGGGGTTGCCTCCACCAAAGTTGACGGTGCGGATCACGTGATTCGCGAGAAATTTGCTGAGGAGCTTGCTCGACTGGTCGATAACCCCAGCCCGCCCACCACGCCCATTCGTGTGGTGAAGGGACGGGCTTAGTTCACATAGCTCAGGATGGCCTCGATGGTGTCCTGAGGCTTATCCCGATGAACGCTGTGCCCGGCGCCCTCGATCACCACATAGGTCATGTGCGGATTCGCCTCGACCATTCGCGCTGCATACTCGTTACAGAACATGGAGCCTTGAGACGGGTCAGCGCCAATAACAAGGGTGGGGATAGCCAGTGAAGTGGCCTCCTCGGTGACGTTCCACGGATCGTTGTCGAACACCGCGTGCTCGAGAGCAAACAAACTGGCCTGCTTGTGCGCCTGCACTTTGAGTTCGACATCCAGCGGGTGCCAGTGCGGGTTTGCCTGGCGAATGTCGTCAACCGATTGATACAGGTGACCCTGGCGTTGGTTCTCCAACACCTGATTCTTGGTGGCTTCGCCTAGTTCCAGAGCCGGGTCCAACAGGACCAGCCTCTTGGTCCAGGTCGGAGCCCGGTGGGCGGCCATGACAGCGCTTGCGGCCCCAATGGAGTGGCCAACCACCACTTCCCAGCTCCCACCGCCATCAGGAGAGGCGGAGGCTAGGTCCTCTGCGAAGTCTTCGATGCGATAGCGGGTGGCTCGGGGGGCCAGACCGTGACCGCGCAGGTCAACCGCGGTGGCAGACCATCCTGCTTCCGCAAGCGCCTCTGATACCTGCCAGGTTGTGGCGGCGGACGATCCGAGCCCATGCACGACGAGGGCTTTGTGGGCGGCGCTGGCCTGTCCCCAGTGAAGTCGGGGGAGGGTGAGAGCGACCATGGCCCACAGTCTAAAGGCGTGACGACGCGAGTTCCCACGTGACGGCGTCACCGGTTGAGCGTAGGCTCGCCTCACCTGCAGAAGGAGAGTCCCATGGCGACCCTCAGAATTCCTAACGTTCCGGAGAGTGTCCGAGATACTCTCACCCAACGTGCGAAGTCTCGCGGCCTCTCCCTTGAGGACTACATTCGCAACTATCTCGTCGACACATGTGCGAGAAGTGACAAAAGAGGAGGTGCTTCGACGGATTGACGAGCGGCGCGCGAGCTTGCCGAAAATCGATATTCGATCCCTCATCGACAGGTCTGACGACGGTCGGTTCTGAGGCGTCATTCCCGCCCGTCGGTGAACCACACCTAGCGCCGACGTGAGCTCGCCCTCTTAGGTCAGCTTCTTCTCCATAAAGACACTGAGAGGGTCATCGACGTAATCACCAAAGGGTGCGCGGATCTGATAGCGGAGAGACTCAAAGAGGGTCATCGCGTCGGGCTGATGAATACCTGTCTCGAGACGCATTATGGTGTGGCCGGCATCTACCGCTCGGCTCTCGAGCTCCGCCATCAACACACGAGCAACGCCCTGGCCCCGGAACTCCTGGCTGACAAACAGTCGTTTCACCTCGGCGTAGTCCCCCCGTTCGACATAGCCCACGCAGCCGATGAAAGTGTCGAGCTCCTGCGCACCTAAGAGGAGGTTTCCCTCGGCGCTCAAATCGGTCGGATCCACCAGATGGTTGCTCTCCTCTGGATACAGCGATTGCAACAAGATGGTGGATGCCTCCATCAGGTGATCCACCTGTGACGGTGTCGCTTCCCTAATCACCAGCGCCATGGCTGACCTAGAGCGATTCCGGGTACGAGGTACCGGTGACGCCATACATCTCGCGGACCTCCACGTCTCCCTCCAGGAGACCCTCCACACCCTTTTGGATGCGAGTAACCGTGCCCAAGGCTAAGTGAGCTTGCCACAGCTCCCGGCTGCTCCACTTCTCGATAAGGACGAGAGTGCCGTCCACTTCGTCGTGGAGTGCATAGAGTTCACAACCCTCTTCCTGATGCACCTCAGGAGACACCTCGAGAAGCACCCGCTTCACCTCGTCGTAGTGATCAGGCTTTGGCGTGAAGGTGGCGATGACAATGCAGGACGAGCTCATAGGGTTCCTCTGAATCAGTTGTGACCATCTTTCCAGAGTTATCGATTGGTGTCGTGAGGTTGCTCGTACCGATCAGCTCTGGTCCCGACAGAATCGCTACAGTTGCGGATATCTCCGGGAAGCCTTCGGGGATTTTCCGCGGCACGGTGAGGGGTCACTATGGACGATCCAGTTCTTCTGAAAGATCTGGACTCTTTGGAGCGAGTCCGAACGGACAGCTCCGGGTATGTCCCCGAAACACTGCCCGATGGTGTTGTTATCGCGACCAGCATCGACGACGTTGTCGCCACCCTTCGCTATGCCTCGCGGGAAGGAATTCCTGTGGTCACCCGCGGGTCAGGCTCTGGACTTGCCGCGGGTGCGTCGGCGTCTGCCGGCGAGATTGTTCTCGATCTGGGGTCCATGACCACGATTCTCGAGCTCGATCCGGTAGAGCAGATTGCAGTGGTGCAAGCGGGAGTTTTGAACTCTGAGGTCAGCGCAGCCGCTGCGCCCCACGGTTTGTTCTATGCCCCCGATCCCGCCAGCATGACGTACTGCTCGATCGGGGGAAATATCGCCACCAATGCCGGGGGCATGCGGTGCGCGAAATACGGGGTCACCCGCGAATCGGTGTTGGGTCTGACCGTTGTCCTCGCGGATGGCTCGATTATTCGCACCGGGGGCACAACCATCAAACGAGTGAGTGGATATGACCTCACGGCGCTGATGATTGGGTCAGAGGGAACATTGGGAGTCGTGGTGGAAGCGACGCTTCGATTGCGTCCAGCACCGGTCACCGTGTCGACCCTCTCGGCCTATTTTGACGATGTGGTTCAGGCTGCACAGTGCGCATCTGCGATCGTCAGCTCCGGAGTTCAGCCGATGATTCTGGAGCTCATGGATGGCAAAACCCTCCAGGCCATCGATGATGACACTGGCACCACACACCGCCAACACGGCGGTGCCATGCTGCTGGTCCAAACAGATGGCTATGGCGCAGCCCTCGAGATGGATGTCATCACCTCGGTGGCCGAGGGCCTTTCCTCCAGCATGGCCGTGACGACCAATCCGGACGAATCTGAAGTCTTGGTCGAAGCACGGCGTCACGCTATCCACGCGATTGGTCGTCATGGGGTTGCCTATGTGGGTGATGTTGGTGTCCCCCGGAAACAGCTCGGAGCCATGGCAGCAGAAATCCATCGCATTGGTGAGGAGACCGGAGTGGACCTGTACACGGTCGCGCATGCCGGTGATGGGAACTTGCACCCCATTCTGGCGCTTCGCCCCGGTGAGCTGATCGACCGTGGCGCACCTAAGGAGGCGATGAATCAGATCTTCTGGGCCGCAAATGCTCTAGGTGGAACTCTCTCGGGTGAGCATGGGATTGGAGCCCTCAAGAAGGACTGGCTTCTGCCGGAACTGGGAGCAGAGAACCTCGATGTGCTCGCTCGAATAAAAGCAGCCCTTGACCCTCAAGGGATCCTGAACCCGGGGAAAGCAATCTTTCCTTCGTGAGTGCTGAGCGTTGCAGCGGGATACCCGTCCCTCCACTTACGCTTGCACCATGAAGAACCCATTTCTGATCACCGGCGTGCTCTCCATTGCCCTGTGGGTGACGATTCGGGAGCAAGCATTCGACGCTGATC
>CAZPBS010000047.1:0-8199 GCA_964584925.1 uncultured Microbacteriaceae bacterium | reverse complement strand
CATTCTGCCCCACTCCTCCTAGGCTTGCCTGATGGCCACTCACGAACTAGAAATCACGACCATGGCCCACGGCGGCTCCGGCATTGGACGCTTGGACGGCCGCGTGGTGTTCACACCCGGTGTTATCCCCGGTGAAGTCGTCGAAGTGGAGATCGTCGAAGACTCCAAGAAATCCCTGTGGCGAGCACAACCCGTGAAGATTGTGTCCCCGAGCCCACACCGCATTCCTCACATCTGGCCAGAGGCTGACCTGTCTCGACCCTGGGCGATGCGGGCGGGTGGCGCAGACTATGGCCACATCGAGCTTTCTCACCAGCGCACCCTGAAGACCGACATTCTCCGTGATGCACTCCATCGCTTTGGTGGCCTCTCTGGGGACCTAGTCGACTCTCTGGTCGTCCAGAGCGTCCCCGGTGATGACGAGAAGAACGGTCTTGCCTGGCGCACACGAGTGTCCCTTCACGCGGACCCTGAGGGCAGGCTTGGCCCCTACGCTGAAAAGAGCCACACCGTTATCCCCGTGAGCTCGCTTCCCTTGGCCACTGAGAACATTCAGAACTGCGGGGTGCTGGACTCCACCTACCAGGGCGCCGAAAGTGTTCGTGTGGTGGATGCGCTCTCTGGCGTTCGCCTCATCATCGACAACCAGAAGCCTCAAGAACTCAGCGAATTTGTCTCAGGTGTGGAGTTTCGCCTCAGCGATCAAACCTTCTGGCAGGTCCACCACCAAGCGCCCGAGGTTCTCCAGGGAGCACTCACGCGCGCCGTTCAGCAGGATCGACTCGATCCCACCGCGAGAAACGCTGACCTCTACTGCGGGGTGGGACTTCTCGGCGCAGCTCTGGCCGATATTTCGCCCTCCACCTTGACGCTGACCGGAGTTGAGTCCGAGGAGAGCGCTCTGCCCTATTTGATGCAGAATCTCGACGACACAACGACCCTGACCCCGGTCGCCGACCGCGTCGACCGGTGGCTTCGTCGCGAGGTCACAGGGCTCAGCGCTGCCACGGCTGGAGAATGGTCGAGGGCCACCGTCATTCTGGATCCTCCTCGCAGTGGTGCAAAGTCCGACGTGATTTCCTCCCTCGAAAAGCTTGCGCCAGCACAGATCATCTATGTGGCATGTGACCCGGTGGCGCTGGGTCGAGACACCGGTTTACTCGACAAGGCCGGCTATGACATGGTGTTTGTAGAGGCGTGGGATCTCTTCCCCCACACTCATCACATGGAAACCATCGCCACATTTGTTCGGAGAGAGGTGTAGTCGTGACCACGCTGTATCTCGCGTCGACCTCTCCCGCGAGAAAGAAGATCCTCTCGGACATCGGCCTGAAAGCCACTGTGGTCCCGCCCGATGTCGACGAGGCAAAGGCTGTCGAGGCCATGACCATTGAGCGGACCGCCTCCAATGTTGCTCTTCACCTGGCGAAGCTCAAAGCGGAAAGTGTCGTCAAACCGTCTCGTAAAGGACTCATTATCGGCGGTGACTCCGTCTTTGAATTTGGCGGCGAGCTTCTCGGCAAACCACACAAGGCTTCGGTGGCGACCGAGCGCTGGAAGGCCATGCGGGGCAGGAGTGGAACCCTCTATTCGGGCCTCTGGGTGGTCGACAACTCTGACGGTTCCCACCATGGTGGATTGGGTCGCGTCAGTCACGCCACTGTCCACTTTGCCGAGAACATCAGCGATGCCGAAATAAAGGCCTACGTGAAGACGGGCGAACCTCTCAATGTCGCGGGAGCATTCACTCTGGACGCCCGCGGGGCCGCGCTCATTAGTCACCTTGAGGGTGACCCCTGGGCAGTAGTCGGAATGTCCGCCTCGGCGCTGCGGTTGCTAATCCGGGGACTCGGTCACGACTACCACTCGCTGTGGAGTTCATAGTCTTCAAGGCCTCATACTGAGCTGGTGGAACTGGGTACCTGGCTTCTCTACACCGCTGCGGCAGTGGGATTATCGCTCACCCCTGGTCCCAATGGTTTGCTCGCTCTCACCCACGGGGCTCTCTATGGCGTGAAGAATACAGCCTTCACGATTGCGGGAGGAGCACTCGGTTTCACCGCCGTGATTGCGCTCTCACTCTTTGGCATCGGGGCGCTCTTGGCTGCCTCAGCTGAGCTCCTCATCGTTCTCAAATGGGTAGGCGGTGCTTACCTGGTGTTCTTGGGCATCCAGGTGTGGCGATCGCCAGCTATAGGGAGCCTGCCCGGTTCCAGCGCGGCGGTGGTCACCCGCACAAAGGTGTTCCGGCAGGGGTTCTTGGCTGCCGTGTCGAACCCCAAAGGTATCCTGTTCTTCGTTGCGTTTTTGCCCCAATTCCTGGTCACCGATTCGCCGCTGCTGATTCAGTTCGCCATCATGACCCTCACCTTTGTGGGAATTGAAATCATCACCGAAACGGTGATTGCGCTGGGCTCCGAGAAGGTTCAGCCCTTCTTGGCAAAGTTTGGAAAACGGGTCAACCAGACCTTCGGTGGGGTCTTCGTTGTGATTGGAATCGCTCTGCCACTTCGCGGCTAACCCTCGCGAATCTATGCTCGAGTCATGACATCCCATCCACTCTTTTCCCTCACGGGCTCCTCGGCGATCGTGACTGGCGCTGGAAGTGTGACAGGTATTGGATTTGCCACCGTTCGCGTCCTTGCGGAACTAGGGGCGGAAGTCCTCTTGTCCGGTTCTAGCTCCCGAGTGCATGAGCGCGCAGACGAGCTGCTGGCAGCCGGGCACATGGCTCATTCCGTATCCTCTGACCTGACCACGGCAGAGGGCGTCGAGGCTCTGGTGGAGAAGTCCCATGAGCTCGAGGCTCCCCTGCGCATCCTCGTCAATAACGCGGGTATGACCAGTGTCGACTCGCCCATGGAGGCAACCGGAGAGAGTGCCGGGATTGATGAAACGTCCCGCGAAGTCTTTGACGCCGCACTGTCACGAAACCTGACCAGCGCCTTTGGCGTGACTAAAGCGTTGCTGCCAATCATGCGGGAGTCAGCTCCTGGCCGCATCGTGATGGTGACCAGTATCACCGGCGCACACATGGCCATGCGGCACGAAGTCTCTTATGCAGCGGCGAAAGCGGGGCTCACGGGTCTCATGAAAGCCCTCGCAATTGATGAGGCGACATCAGGCATCACCGTCAACGCCGTCGCCCCGGGATGGATTGCGACATCGTCGCAAACCCAGTCGGAAGTTCAGCAGGGAGAGACGGTGCCGATCGGTCGATCGGGCACTCCCGAAGAGGTCGCCTCCGCGATCGCCTGGTTAGTGAGCCCTGGTGCGTCCTACGTGACGGGGCAGGCCATCATTGTGGATGGCGGAAACTCTGTTGCCGAGGAACGCCACTAACTTTTGTCGCGGTTTTTGACAGCCATAGCGGCGAAAAACTCCCAAATCAACCGGTGGGCGTTGTTCACCGTCACATCGGCATGGTCATAGGCCGGGGCGACCTCCATAACGTCAAACCCGACAACATCAAGCTCGAGAGTGAGCCTGCGCACAATGCGCAGCAGATCAATCGGGGCGAACCCACCGGGCTCGGGTGTTCCCGTGGCGGGAGCGAAGCCTGGGTCCAGTACATCAATGTCGATAGAGATGTAGGCCTTCGGTGCTCGCTTCTGAGCTTCCGCTATGACGTCGTCAAGAACGGGCATCGCTCCCCGCTCCCAGAACTCCTGCATCATGTAGTGCTTCAGGTTGTTCTCACGCATCCACTTCTGGTCCTCTTCGCCAGGCCAATAGCCGCGCAATCCCAACTGCAGGAATCGGTCTCCCGGGAAAGCACCTGACTCCACTAATCTGCGCATCATCGCTCCGTGACTGGCAAAGTTGCCCTCAATCTCATTCGCGGTGTCAGCGTGAGCGTCAAAATGAATCATCGCCACATTGCCAAAACCATGAGCTTCTGCCACCGCTGTGGCACTGGGCCAGGTGACCGCGTGGTCACCGCCCAAAATCACCGGAACAATGCCTCGGGTGGTGAGCGCGCTCACGCGCTCATAAATACTGGCTTTCGATTTCTCCCATTGACCGTGGCTGGTGATCGCATCACCGAAATCGACCACAGAGAGGTGGTCAAAGATTTCGATTCCCAAGTCCAGGTGATAGGTGCCAGGGTCATAAGCATCCGCTCGCAGCGCTCTCGGACCAAAACGCGCTCCCGGGCGATTAGTGGTGCCGCTATCCCAAGGCGCCCCCACCACACCAATGTCAGGCTTGATGGTGTCCAAATCTGTGGCATCCGCGACAAACGGCTGCATCCCGAAGGTGGCAAGCCCCTGAAAAGAGGGTGAGTCCAGCTGTTCGCGCATACCCGGGGTTACAAAATCGTCGGTTCCCATCTACCCAGAGTAGAGCTCGAGAGTCCAGACTTGAAGTGTGTGTGGACGTTTTGCGTTGGACCAAACTACCGATGCGATCGTGGCGGAGTTTGTGGCGCAGACGAATCGCTTTCCCGAGTGGTTCCCCCGCTGGAATATTGCGCCCACCACAACCATTCCTATTGTGGTCAACACCGAGTCGGGTGGTCGATTGGTGGGTCCTGCGAGATGGTCTCTGGTTCCCTCCTGGTCGAAGGAATTGACCCTTACGTTCCCCACCTTCAATGCTCGCTCGGAGACAGCCGCCGAAAAACCCACCTTCCGAGGGTCGGTGAACTCACACCGCTGTATAGTTCCGATCTCCGCTTACTACGAGTGGACCAGCATCGGCGGATCGAAAGCTCCTCACCTCATCCACAGACCCGACATGACCTTGGTGGGTCTTGCGGGTCTCTATTCGTGGTGGACAAACCCCAGCACTGGTGAGATGCTCGCCACCGCGACCATCCTCACTCGCGACAGCGCCGGAATTCTCCAGACGATTCACGACCGGATGCCCATCGCACTGGAGCCCGAGGACTACGACCGTTGGCTCGACACCTCCAGCACCATGGGCGCAGAGCTCATTGACGAGGTCTCGCAGAAGGCTGCGCTCGCCGCGGACCTGTGGGACCACTACGAGGTGTCAACACTTCGTGGCGATGGTCCACACTTGGTGGAGAGAAAGGTCGGTTCGTGACCACGATTGACGAGGTATTGAATTCTTTTCCCGAGAAACAATCTCGGGCTCTGTGGAGCGTCTTCAACACCCTCCGTTCTCTGCTCCCCACCTCCGAGCCCGACATGTCGTGGGGGATGCCAACCTTTCGGTGTGAAGGAATCATCGTGACGTCACTGCTGGGATTCCAGAACCACAACAGCCTCTTTCCGGGCCCCGAGGTCATGGACCTTATGGGCGATGCCCTCGAGGGTTACACCGTAACCAAGGGCACCATTCACTTCGAGAAAGAATGGGCTCCCCCCAAGAGCTTCCTGAAAGCTGTCGTTACCGCACGTATTCAGGCCATCAATGCTGGGTTCCCAAGAAAATCGGGAGAGTTCCTTGAGCTCTATGGCAATGGCGTTCCGAAAGCCCGCGGCAAATACAAGTTAGGCGAGATGCACGGCGCCTGGAGCTTTTTCCGCAAAGACGGAACAGTGATGCGATCGGGATCTTTCCGGGATGGCGCACAGGTGGGTGAGTGGATCACGTATGACGCATCCGGGTCACCGTATAAGAAAACCGTGATGGACTAGTCGATGGGTCAACACCTCCAGGAAGCACAACAGTATTTGGCCTCATCGTGTGAGGTGATGGCGCGACTCATTCCTGCTCACACCCCACCGGACATCAGCCCGAAAGCGCCGGAGCAGTATTTCGCTGTCTTGGTGTCCTCGATTCTTGGACAACAGCTTTCGGTCAAAGCGGCCGAGACCATCGAGGGCCGGGTGGTGGCAGCTCTCGGACCCCACGACCCTGCAGTCCTAGCTCAGGCCAGCATTGAGGACCTTCGCGAGCACGGACTTTCTCGGTCCAAGGCCTCCTACATCATCGGTATGGCCGACGCCTTTGTCGAGGGACACCTTGACCCCCACCTCCTGGCCAACGCAGACACCAGCAGCGTCATCGAGCAACTCACCAACCTGAAAGGGATCGGACCCTGGACGGCCGAGATGTTTCTCATTTTTGGAATGGGGCACCCGGATATCTGGTCACCGGGCGATTTGGGGCTCAAGAAAGCAGTCTGGGCGCACTTTGGCGAGGATGTGGACGTGACGGAAATTGCGGAGCGTTGGAGACCTTTTCGCTCCTACGCAGCCCTGTATTTGTGGGAATTTGGTGACAACAAACCGAAGGTTTAGAACGCTGTCGTATAGGCGTTAACCGCTGGTTGCCCACCCAGGTGTGCGTAGAGGATTCTGGAGCCCTCGGGGAAATATCCTTCCCGGACCAAATCAATAAGAGCTGCGATCGACTTGCCCTCGTACACAGGGTCAGAAATGACACCTTCCGTCCGAGCCAGGTGTTTGATGGCCTCAATAGTTCTAGGACCTGCAACACCGTAAATCCCGTCGTGCCAACGATCCAGGAGAACAACCTCTTCATCCCGAAGCTCACGGCCCAGACCAATCGCGTCCGCTGTTCGTGAGGCAATGCGGGTGATCTGATCGCGCGTCTTCTCCACAGTTGCCGAAGCATCAATCCCGATAACCGAGCTGGCTCGGTCAGAGTGGGCGAAGCCGGCAATCATGCCCCCCTGAGTGGATCCAGTCACAGAACAGACGATCGTGGCATCGAAGGTGATGCCCAAGTCTTTCTCCTGGTCCTCCACCTCAAAAGCCCATCCTGCAAAACCATGACCACCCAGCGGGTGATCAGAGGCACCCGCGGGAATCGGATAGGGCCTACCGCCCGAGGCCACAACATCATCGATAGCTTGCTGCCATGACTCGCGGAACCCAATGTCAAAGCCCGCGTCATCCAGTCGAACATCCGCACCCAAAATTCGTGAGAGAAGAATGTTTCCTGTCTTCTCGTAGTTCACTTCGTCCCAGTCGACCCAGTGTTCCTGAACCAGAACAGCTTTCAAGCCGAGCTTGGCAGCGACAGCAGCAACCTGCCTCGTGTGATTGGACTGCACACCACCAATCGAGACCAACGTGTCGCAGCCCTGCTCGAGAGCGTCAGCAACGAGATATTCGAGCTTCCGAGTCTTGTTGCCGCCATAGGCGATACCCGAGTTCAAGTCTTCTCTCTTGGCCCAAATTTCAACTTTTCCGCCGAGATCCTCGGTCAGGCGATCCCAGCGCTCAAGCGGGGAAGGGCCATACAGCAGCGGGATGCGGGGGAAGCTCGCTAGTTGCGCACGTGACATAGCTCAACGATAGAGGACTTACGAAAGCGTCGAGTCCCGGCTACGCTCGAGAACATGCGTGCCAGAACCTGGATCGGAATCGGCCTTGGTGCCGTGCTTGTTCTGGGAGGTGGTGGAGCGATCGCGCTCGGCGATTACGTTTATCGCGAGGGCACGAGCGTGCCCTGTGCAATCAACGCCGATGACGCCGATAATTCCCCCGAACGCTTCACGACACCCGTTGAGGGGCCCTTCCCCGGTGAAGGGTGGAACCAATGGGTAGGACATGACCTGTCCGATTGGTGGCTAAGCGATATTCCGGTCGAGACTGTAACCATTCCGGTTTCCGACGGTGTGACTCTCGAAGCATGGTGGATCAAAGCCAGCTACCCCACTGCCCAAGAAACCGTCATCGTGACCCACGGCTATGGCACGTCTCGTCGTGACTACAACGCCTTGCTTCCCTCCTCGATGCTGGCTTCAGAAGGTTTCAATGTCTTGCTCGTGGACCAGCGAGACACCGGCAATTCCACGTGCGTGGATGGGCGCCACTCTGCTGGACAAGACGAATCCGATGACTTTGCCAAAGTGGCGGAATGGTTGGTGGCAGAGAAGGGCATCAGCCCCGACAAGATTGGCATGTTTGGGGTCTCGGGCGGAGCCATTGCCACCGCAATCCTGCCCGCCAAAACGGATAACGTGAGCGCATTCGCGATGGAAGCCCCCATCTTTGATTTTGCCGAGACAGCTCGTCGCGAGGTGGAGTTCCAAGGTTTTCCGGGATTCCTCTGGAGTCTCGCGGACACAGCAGCGATGCTCCGCGGGGTGGACCTCAACGAGACCCCGATTTCGGCGGGAATCGACTCCGCTGGCAACCGGCCTCTCTTACTTCTCCACGGCACTGACGATCAGCGCCTGGCCTACGAGGGGGCGCTCAAGTTTCGTGACTACGCCGAGAATGCTGGTGTCGAAGTGACACTCGAGACCTTTGA
>CAZPBS010000046.1:0-8417 GCA_964584925.1 uncultured Microbacteriaceae bacterium | reverse complement strand
AGAGATTGCAGAAAGCCATTGACGAATCGGTCATGGACGCGCTCGCCGACACCGGAATTCCCAATCCGCGCAAAATCATGCAGAGCTACCCTCACGAGCTCTCTGGCGGCATGAAGCAGCGGGTCATGATTGCTCAGGCGCTCGCCTGTGACCCCGACCTTTTGATTGCGGATGAGCCAACTACTGCGCTCGATGTGACCATCCAGGCGCGCATTTTGGAGCTGATACACCAGATGCAGCAGCGCCGCGGAATGGCAATTCTCTACATTACCCACGACCTCTCATTGGTTCGGGAATTCGCCGACCGGGTCGCCGTGATGTATGCCGGTCGAATCGTCGAAATGGGGCCGTCTGCCGACGTTCTCGCCTCACCCCAACACCCCTACACTCAGGGTCTTCTGGACGCCATTCCCCGCGCCGCCACGCCGCGGGGGGAGCTGGCCGCCATTCCGGGTACGGTGCCACAACTCATCGATCCCCCCGCGCAGTGCCACTTTGCTAGCCGCTGCGAATTCGCCTCGGCAGCGTGCAGAAGTGTGATCCCTGTTCCGCTGACCACAGGGCCCGGTCGCACTGTCGCGTGCCACCGATTCGACAGTGCGGAGAGCCTGGGAGTGCCCGCTGACTTCATGCCCGTTGCTGCAACCGTGAAAGGGAAGCCCTCACGATGACCATGCTCAACAACACTCAGTCCAACCTGCTTGGCGGAGCTACCGACGCTGTGCTGAGCATGCGTGACGTCAAGGTGCACTACCCCGTCAAGGAAGGCCTACTCCAGCAAGTGACCGGCTATGTGCGTGCCGTCGATGGCGTGAGCCTGTCCATTCCCCGCGGTCAGACCCTGGGATTGGTCGGAGAGTCTGGATGTGGCAAGACCACACTGGGACGGGTGATTTCTGGACTCGTGGCCCCGACGAATGGTGAATTGTGGGTTGATGTCTCGCCTGAGGATCAGAAGGAAATTGATCGGCTCAGTTCCCTTTCGCCAAAAGAGATGGGACAGGCAGACCAGGCCACACTCAAACGCCTGAAGGAAAACCACCTTCTGGGTTCCATGTCTAAAGAGAAACAGCGCCAGTACCGACGCAACTGCCAAGTCGTGTTCCAAGACGCCTTCTCTTCCCTCAACCCCCGTCAGCTTGTACGCGACATTGTGGGGCGACCCCTGCGGGTGCACCGCGAAGCCTCGGGAGACGACCTGGATGAGAAAGTTGTGGAGCTTCTGGAAAAGGTGGGCCTCGGGCGACAGCACCTTCTGCGCTACCCCCACCAGTTCTCGGGAGGCCAACGTCAGCGGATCTCTATTGCCCGCGCCCTGGCCCTAAACCCCGAGTTCGTGGTGCTGGATGAACCCACCAGTGCGCTGGACGTGTCGGTACAGGCCCAAATTTTGAACCTTCTCGTGGAACTTCAGAAGGACATGGGCCTGACCTATCTCTTCATCACCCACGATCTGGGTGTGGTGCAGCACATGGCCGACAGCATCGCCGTGATGTATCTAGGTCAAATCGCTGAATTTGGCCCCACCGCAGACGTCTTCAATAACCCTCTCCATCCCTACACTCGCATTCTTCGCGATTCAAACCCATCCCTGGAAGACGATGACGAGCGCGAAAAGTGGGATCTCTCCGGCACTGTCCCCAACCCCATTAACCCGCCACGAGGATGCCGCCTCCACCCGCGTTGCCCCGTAGCGAAGGCGGAATGCGGTTGGTCGGTAGACGACGTACTTACCGATACAGAACGCCACGCTCCCGTCCTTTTTGAGACCATCACTCGCGTGCAGCGCTCGAGTGATTTCTCAGTGCGAATTGAATTTGACCAAGCCGATTCGGCAACACAATTTGCCACACGGGTTGGTCAATTGTCTGCCCACGACGCGCTGGATAAGCCAGTAGCCGTCGAGGGCGCCTCGGTTGACATGAGCTTTGTCGAGGTTTCAGACGCAGAGCTCGAACAAATGCAGGAAGGCCGTTGGTCTTCCTGCACGAGGACGCAACAGCTAGGCGCCCTTCCCGAACTCGATTCGAACAAATCACAATAGAAAGGTAAGAAATATGGGTACTGAAATGAAGAGCGATGCCGCTTTTCTCGGTGTTCGGCCAAGAGGCATGGCCGTCGCCGCGGGAGTCGCAGCACTCGGTCTCGTCCTCTCCGCTTGCAGCTCTGCAGGCGGCGGCGCGGCGAGCAGCGGTGAAATCCGCAACGCCGGTGTGATTGTTCACCACCAAAACGGTGAACCCGCCAGCTTGGACCCCGCTCGCGCGGAGCAAGGAGAGAAGGGTGAGGCCTTCATCGACAACGTTTACGAGCGCTTGGTAGATGTGGGCCCCGAGGGCCCAGATCTCATCCCCTCTCTCGCAACTGAAGTTCCGACCACCGAGAATGGCCTGGTGAGTGAAGACCGCCTCACCTACACCTTCCCTCTCCGTGAGGGCGTGGTGTTCCACGACGGAACTGACTTCACCGCCGAGGACGTCGTGTACTCATGGGAGCGCGTGATGACGATGAACCTGCCTGAAGGTCAGGCTGGGGCACTAGTCGACTCCATTGAATCGGTCGTCGCCATCGATGACTTCACTATCGAGGTGCAGCTGATTGAACCCGACGCATCGTTCCTCTACTCCGTGGTGCTCAACCCCGCTGCTTCAGTGGTAAGCCCCGAGGCTGTGGAAGCAAACGGTGGCGTTGAGGCCGACACCCCGAGCGAGTGGATGGACGCCAACATGGTCGGAACTGGTCCCTACACCTTCGGAGAATGGCGTCGCGGAGAGTCGTTGACGATGGAAATCTTCGAGGACTACTGGGGCGACAACGCCAGGGCTGCTGTCCGTTGGGACATCACCCCCGAGGAGAGTTCACGTGTGCTTGCTTTGCAGGCAGGTGACGCGGACATCATCGACCTCTCCCCCTCGAACGTCACCGACGTCGAAGGTGTCGAGGGCGTCGCCATCTTCGAGGGCGGCCTTTTGCTGGAGCCGATTCACCTTGGCTTCAACATGCGCTCGGACAACCTGCCGGCGAGCGACACGATTCCCGCCGACTTCTTCGCTGACAAGCGCATCCGTCAGGCGTTCAACTACGCGTTTGACTACGACACCTACATCAACTCGTTCCTCGACGGATACGGTGCTCGTTACACCTCCTACATCCCCCAGGGTGTGTTTGGGTATGACGAGAACGCTCCCATCTACGAGTACGACCTTGACAAGGCAGCAGAGCTGATGGAGCAGACTCCGTACTGGGAGGAAGGCTTCACCGTCTCCGTACTGGTCCAGGCCGGAGAGCCCGAGTTCGAGGGTGTTGCCCTGTTGATGAAGGACGGTATTGAGAAGTTGAACCCCAACTTCCGCGTCAACGTCGTCAGCCAAGCGGAGACCCAGTTCGACGAGAACCTGGGTGCGGACCCCGTGCCGTTTGCCCTCTGGGTAAAGAACGCCGACCCGGGAGCTGACCCGCACCAGTTCTTCGACCCGCACCAGCACCCAGACGGTGACTGGGGTGAAAAGCACGGCATGCGTGACGCCTATGAGGACCCGGACCGGATTGCCGAGCTGATTGATGCCGGTAAGGCGACTGTGAACCCGGATGAGCGTCTGGCCATCTACTCGGAGCTTCAGCAGCTGCTGTATGAGGACCCGATGTGGGTATACGCGGCTCAGGAAGGCCTCGCCTTCCCTTACCGCACCTGGCTGGAGGACTTCACGGTCAACCCGCTATGGCGTGGCCCTCACTACGAGTACTACTCGAAGTAGGCACAACACCACACACGGTTGGGGGTCGAGCGCAGCTCGGCCCCCAAACTGTTTTGTGGGCCAGCACGAGCTCAAAAAGGCTAGAAATTTGCAATCGATTGTTCTACGCTCAGTGAGTTGGGCGGGGAACAAGTGCGTCAAGTCCGACGCCACACGCAGAAACAAGAAAGTTAAGGTGTAGGTATGTCTAAGCCGATCACCATTGCCGATGTGGCGCGCTCTGCGGGAGTGCACCCTGCAACGGTCTCACGTGCCCTCAATTCGGCCACCCAATCTCAAGTCAGCGCCGCCACGGTGAAGCGGGTGCAGAAGGCCGCTAAGGCGCTGGGCTACGTGCCAAACGCTATGGCGCGAAGCCTCCGGACAAACCTCACGATGACCGTGGGGGTGATTATTCCTGACCTCACGAACCCGATATTTCCGCCCATGATTCGAGGAATTGAAAACTACTTGGCTCCCCGAGGCTATACCGCGCTTCTCGCGAACACGGATGGAAAAGAACCCCTGGAGAGGGCCACCGTCACTTCCCTTCTAGAGCGTAGAGTCGACGGCCTCATCATCGCTACCGGTATCGACAATCACTCCATGCTGCCCGACCTCTACGAACAAGGCGTTACGGCGGTGATGGCGAACCGCGGAGGTGGCGGAACCCCCTATCCCCACGTTACAGGCGATGATTTCAGCGGTATTACGACTGCAGTGCATTACCTGAAGAAACTTGGGCACAAGACCATCGTCCACATTGCAGGGCCAGACAACTACTCAACCTCGCACAACCGTAGAGAGGCCTTCACCCGCGCCTGTGAGGACGCGAAAATCCGATATCAAGTGGTGAGCGCAGGAGCCCTTACTGCTTCGGAGGGCGAAGGAGCCATGGACACGCTTCTCGCCGCCCGTCAATCGTTCACGGCTGTACAGGCGAGTAATGACTTGTTGGCCCTGGGCGCATTGAGATCCATAAGACGCCACGGACTTTCATGCCCTGATGACATCTCGGTAATCGGCTTCAACGACATGCCATTTGCGGAAGAATTCAGTCCTGGCCTCACCACCATCAAAGTTCCTCTCGAGGAAATTGGAACAGAATCAGCGCGTTTGCTGGTGGACGCTATCCAAAACGACAAGAAAGACCAAGTGGTGGTTACCCTTCCAGTTTCCTTGGTCACCCGCGGTTCAACAGGACCCGCCAAGAAACCGACTAAGCAGTAAGGCTGGCCCCAATCAGAGCCCTGTCTTGTTGACACACGGGGCCAATCAGAGTACTGTTTTACGCAATCGATTGCGTTCGGTTTCGGCCCCTTCGACATTCGGTCGCTTCACCGGAGAAAACCGGGTGGCGAAGGGGCCTGGTCGACAATCGCCACCTACTTCAGACGACCACTTACCAGGAAGATCGCCCACTATGAGCTCTGAGAACTTGACCATTGGATGGATTGGCGCTGGACGCATGGGCTACCAGCTCGCCACTCGCCTGCTCCGCGCTGGCTACGACGTCGCGGTGTACAACCGCACGAGGGCGAAAGCAGAACCCCTCACTGAATTAGGCGCGACCATCGTCGACTCCCCCGTCGAGCTCTCTGACCGTGACCTAGTGTTCAGCATGGTGTCTGCCAATAAGGACCTCGAACACGTCATGCTGGGCGACGGAGGCCTTCTTACGGGCAACAATGCGCCCAAGTACATCGCGGACTCGTCGACTGTCTCCGTTGAAGCATCAGAAAAGATTCGCGCAGCAGCAAACGCTAAGGGCTCAGAATTTCTCGCCACCCCCGTGAGTGGAAACCCTGCCGTTATCGCCGCAGGAAAGCTCACCGTAGCGGTCTCTGGCCCTATAGCCGCCTACGAGGCAGTTGCGCCGGTCATCGCTCACTTTGGCCGCGGAGTCACCTATGTCGGTGAAGGCGAAGTCGCGCGTCTCGTAAAGATTGCCCACAACGTGCTGCTTGGTGTAGTCACCCAGTCTGTTGCTGAAATTACGGTTCTGGCGGAGAAGGGCGGCGTGACGCGCGAAGCCTTCCTGAACTTCCTTAACGACTCCGTCATGGGTTCGGTATTCACCAAGTACAAGTCGCCCGCCATGGTCAACCTTGACTTCGCGGCCACCTTCACCATGCCCCTGTTGCAAAAGGACTTCGATCTTGGCCTCGATGCGGCCCAGAAGCTTGGGGTGTCAATGCCGATCGCCCAAGCAACTCGCGACATCGTCGCGGACGAAGTGGACCACGGAAACACCGAGGATGATTTCGCCACGTTGATTTTGCGCGTGGCAAAGGAAGCGGGCATGGAGCTCACCTCGGAGAACTCGCCGATTACCGACGGATTGGAACCCGAAAATGGCGCTTGACCCAAACCGCTCCATCCCCACCCCGGGGCACATGGGAGTCGACTACGAAGAGCGTGTCGACTTTGATCGACTGCGTAAGTACCGCATCGATCGCGCTAAGGCCTCGCTCGAGGCAAGCGAATGTGGCGCCTTCCTGCTGTTTGACTTCTATAACATCCGCTACACCACCCAAACGTGGATTGGTGGGGCGCTGGGCGACAAGATGACCCGCTATGCGCTTCTCGCGCGCGGTCAAGACCCCTATCTATGGGACTTTGGCTCGGCCGTGAAGCACCACAAGATGTATTCCCAGTGGGTCGATGATGACAACTGGCGTGCCGGAATGCTTGGTATGCGTGGAGCTGTGGCGCCATCTGCCGGACTGATGCGAGAGGCCGTAAAGGAAATTAAGGGTCTGCTCGAAGACTTTGGGGTGGCCGACATGCCCGTGGGTATGGACATCGTCGAACCTCCGTTTTTGTTTGAGATGGAGCGTCAAGGCCTCAAAGTTGTGGATGCGCAGCAGCTAATGCTGGATGCTCGCGAAATCAAATCTCGCGACGAAATCATTCTGTTGAGCCAAGCTGCCGCAATGGTGGACGGTGTCTACCAAAACATCGTCGACGTGTTGAAGCCCGGTATCCGCGAGAACGAAATCGTCGCTCTTGCAAATAAGCGCCTCTATGAAATGGGCTCTGACCAGGTGGAAGCCATCAACGCGATTTCAGGAGAGCGGTGCAACCCTCACCCCCACAACTTCACCGACCGCATCATTCGACCTGGCGACCAGGCGTTCTTCGACATCATTCACTCGTTCAACGGCTACCGCACCTGCTACTACCGCACCTTTGGTGTGGGAAGTGCGACTGATTCGCAGCGCGATGCCTACAAGATCGCCCGTGAATGGATGGACGTTGCCATTCAGGCGGTCAAGCCCGGTGTGGGAACAGACGACATCGCCAAACTGTGGCCAAAAGCGGGTGAGTTCGGTTTTGCGAACGAAATGGCCGCGTTCGGCCTCCAATTTGGCCACGGTTTGGGCCTGGGGCTGCACGAGCGCCCTATCATTTCCCGCCTGAACAGCCTGAACGAGCCCGTCGAGATCAAAGAAGGCATGGTCTTCGCTCTCGAGACGTATTGCCCTGCCAGCGACGGGTTCTCAGCAGCTCGAATTGAAGAGGAAGTCGTCGTCACTGCGAAGGGCGCCGAAGTCCTCACCCGCTTCCCCGCACAAGAATTATTCGTGGCAAACGAGTACTAAGAGGAATACATCTCCCACCGCTCAGCGGGCGTTGCTAAGAGCGGAGTGAGGCCGTCCTTGAGGCGCGCAATTGCTAGGGTCTCAAAGTGCGCCTGCCAGGCTTCTCTGTCTCGCCAGCGTTCAATCAAGATGACTGCACCGTCGACGCGTTGAAACATGTCGTAGAGCTCGCAGCCATTCGTCCGCCGAATCTTCCTGATTTCCGCGTCAACTGTTTCGACTACATCGCGGGTGCGACCAGGAAGGGGGGTCAGAACCACGATAACGGTCGTTGGTGCTGTCACGAAATACTCCGCGGTCTAGACCGGGCGCTGAGTTTTCATCGCTTCGAGCACGTCGACAGCGGACTTAATCTGACGCTCCTCGGCTAAATCTTCGAGTCCAAGATCAGAGAGTGTCTTGTAAGCCATCTCGCGTCGACCGATCACAAACCACATACCCTTGGCAATTTGGTTCGAACGGTTGTGATACATGTGCGGGCGCATCGCGTCGAAACAGAACGAATCTCCAGGGTTCAACACATATTCTTCGAAGTCGATTTTCAATACGAGCTGGCCCTCAGTGATGCAGCCATACTCGAGCGCTGAGTGGCGCATCAACTTGCCTTCAACCGAGCTCGACGCCCCCGGGGCGTAGGTGACGATCAGAGGGTCCGCAACGTCACTGCCACCATCGGCAAGACGCTCCCACGTCACCCCGTTTTCCATCTCAATGACGGGATTGTTCGTGCCGCGCTGCACAACGCCGTTCGACCCATTTCCGCCGCTGGAGCCAGTGAATGAAGCCTGATTGTGGTTTTCAGCAGGAGCCTGCTCAACGGCACTGGGGCGGTGTTGACCCATCAGGCCATCTAACGACACCCCCAGGTGGTTGACCAGGGCATAGAGAGTCGATACCGAGGGTTGCGTCTTGCCGGTTTCTACTTGGGAAAGGAGGCTGGGCGACACCCCCACGGCGGTGGCGACACTTCTCAGGCTCAGCTTTTTGGACTCACGAATCTTGCGAAGTTCACTGCCAAGATCGAGATGCAAGGGCTGCTCCGTCACTGTAGCGACCGGGAAGCTGGACGCGGCTTCAC
>CAZPBS010000045.1:0-8435 GCA_964584925.1 uncultured Microbacteriaceae bacterium | reverse complement strand
GCGGAGACGGAGGGATTTGAACCCTCGGTCCCCTTGCGGGGACTCCACCTTAGCAGGGTGGTGCACTCGGCCGGACTATGCGACGTCTCCTGGATGAAGCGGGCTTCATCACTCGCACAACTATAGCGAGGTCACCTCTTAGCGGGGAACCGCGCAGGTCTCATCTCCCGCGGTCTGGCCCACCAGACCTTCGAGCTCTTCGGCACTAGGAACCTCTATGCCACCCGCATCACCGTTGTTGTCAGCATTAGTGGACCCAAAGCCCAAAGACCCCGCTTCCACGGTGAAGGCCTCGTCTATCTGCAAGCGCTCCACCACTTCAGTGGCCAAAGCTTCGTTCGGGATCACTCGGCCTGGATAGAGCTCGGGGTCTGCATCCAGCACCGGATACTGAATGAACAGAATGTTCTCATTCGGTATGCCTCGAAGCGCTCTCGCCATCGCCACCATCACATCGAGGCTTCCCAAGCTGGTGGAGAGAACCATGGTGTCAGCGGCAACGCGGGCAAGTCCGTAGAGACGCTCCACTGAGTTGAGCACACCATCCTGCTGCAGTGTGCGCACGAGAGCTGCCATGTAGACCTGTTGGGAGGAGATACGGGAGAGATCACTACCGTCCCCCACACCCTTTCGCGTGCGGAGGAATGCCAACGCTTGTCCCCCCTCGAGGGTGTGATAACCGGCTTCCGGCAAGTTCACACCTGACCACGGGTCGACCAGTGGCGCACTCACACAGACTTCCACTCCTCCTACTGCGGTGGAGAGCTGGGCAACACCGGTGAAGGTCATCAGTCCCGCATACCCAATGTCAAGTCCCGTGAGTTCTTCAAGCGTCAATGCAACACACGGAAGTCCACCGATTCCCATGGTGGTGTTGAGCGGTTGCATCTCTTTCGCCACAGAGTCGGACCCATCAGCCTGAGGACACGAAGGAATAGTGAGCAAAAGATCCCGCGGAAAACTGATCACAACAGCTCGGTCATGGTTCTCCGACACATGAACGAGCAGGTTCACGTCATTGAGTTCGGAGTCCACAAACTCGAACTGGTCTCCCTGACCAACACGGGTGTCTGACCCCACAACCAGGACATTGAAGCCACCCTCAATCTCGCCGATAGTAGGGAGTATCGGGTCGGGGGCTCCGGGGAGTTCCACCGTCACCAGGCTTGATTGCAGATTCTGCACTGTGAGGCCGAGTACCGTTCCCATACTGACCACCAGGACAGCAACCACACCCAGAGCGAGTGAGGTCACGAGTTGCCACCCACCTAAGCGCTTTTGGGATGCGTGAAGTGGCTGCGGATAATCCTCAGACGACGAGAAAAGCTCGGGTGCAGCCGGCTTGGCTGTGTTAGCCACGGGCTCCCCCGATCCTTTGCTCTGTCGTCTTGCGCCTGGCGGAGGGCGTGGGATTCGAACCCACGAGACATTTCTGCCCACTAGTTTTCAAGACTAGCTCCATCGGCCGCTCGGACAGCCCTCCGCAGATGATTCTAGAACACAAGCCTTGGAGGGCTAGGCGGTCAACGAGTTAAGAGCTTTTGCCACCCCATCGCCGAGAAAATCCTCGGTGATATCGGTGGCGTGAATGCGCACCTCTTCGGGAGCTTGCCCCATTGCAACGGCGCGACCTTCTCGGGCGGCCCACTGCAACATTTCGATATCGTTCCTGCCATCGCCAATCACCATGACGCGATCTAGCGGGACATCAAGTTCAGCGCGAATCCGCTCCAAAGCGGTGGACTTGTTGACACCTTCAGGAGCAATATCCAGCCATGCGGTCCATCCCACGGTGTAACTGACCTGATGGAGACCCATGTCTTCAACGACCTTCAGGAAGTCATCGATCTCGTGTCCAGGGGAGATCACCACGACCCGCACCGCGGAGGTGGAGAGCAACTCTTCGAAGCTGACCTTTTCGCTCATCGCATCGAGTGCACCTTCTGGGAACCAGTCCGTGTAGCGATAGAGGCCAGTTTCGTCCTCGACCGCATAGTGCGCCTGGGGGAGCCGAGCCTTAATGCGGTTGAGCACCTCCGTGGAGTCAAACCGCTCTACGTGAAAGCGTCGGTAGGCAGAAGGTGCGCCCGGATCACGCTTCAGCGTGATGGCTCCATTGGAGCAGACCACAAACTCCGGCGTGATGTTGAGGCGCTCAAGAATGGGAATGGTCATCGAAACGGAGCGTCCCGTGGCGAGGGTTACCTCGTGGCCAGCGTCCCTAGCCTTTTGCACCGCAATAACAACTTCATCCGAGAGGTGGCCATCCTCATGAAGAACAGTGCCATCAATGTCGAGGGCAATGAGCCACGGCTCTGAAGTTGTTGTCATCTCATCCACAGTTGTATCAGGAGCACTCTAGGAAGCGCTGATAACACCGAGTCCACCCATGAAAGGCTGCAGGACGTCGGGAACCAGAACGGAACCATCAGGTTGCTGGTGGGTTTCTAACAGGGCAACAAGCCATCTCGTGGTCGCAAGCGTCCCATTCAATGTTGCCACCGGTTCGGTGGAGCCACCCTTCTCGGGACGGTGCCGAACATTTAGACGCCTGGACTGGAAGGTCGTGCAGTTCGAGGTCGAGGTGAGCTCCCGATAGGCAGATTGGCTGGGAATCCACGCCTCGACGTCATACTTTCGGGCAGCACTGGTTCCAAGATCACCAGCCGCCACGTCGATCACCCGGTAGGCAAGACCCAGGGACTGCAGCATCTGCTCCTGCCAGGACACTAGGCGCTCGTGTTCGGCTTCAGCGTCTGCGGGATCGACGTAACTAAACATCTCCAGCTTCTGGAACTGGTGAACGCGGATGATGCCCCTCGTGTCTTTTCCATAGGAGCCAGCTTCACGGCGGTAGCAGGTGGAGAGCCCGACATAGCGAAGTGGTCCCTTGGTCAGGTCAATGATTTCGTCGCTGTGGTATCCGGCAAGCGCCACCTCACTCGTCCCGGTCAGATACAAATCATCCTCACCCAGGTGATAGACCTCAGCAGAGTGCTCGCCCAGGAACCCTGTGCCCTGCATGATCTCGGGCTTCACCAACGTGGGCGGAATCAACGGAACAAACCCGTTCTCCAGGGCAACTTTCATGCCCAGCTGCATGAGTGCCATTTCGAGCAGTGCACCCGCACCTTTGAGGAAATAGAAACGGGAACCCGAGACTTTGACCCCTCGTTCCATGTCGAGAATGTCGAGAGCTTCACCGATTTCAAGGTGATCTTTTGCTTCGCCCACAAAGGTGGGGATAGTCCCCACCTCGCGCAGCGTCGCAAAGTTTTCTTCACCACCGGCGGGAACACCATCAATGACGAGATTTGGCAGAGCACCCAGCGCGCTCGCAGCCGCATCCTCTGCCTCAGTCACGTGTGCGGACGCTTCCTTGACTTTCGTAGAGAGCTCTTTCACGGTGGCGAGGAGGGCATCTTTCTCCGCTCCTGAGGCCTTCGCCACGTCCTTGCCGATGACGTTTTGTTCGGCGCGCAACGTCTCGAAGGCGGCAATCGCTTCGCGTCTGGCGGCATCAGCCTGAAGGGCAGTGTCCACCAGTGATTCCTCAGCACCTCTGGAGCGCAGTGACGCCTTGATGACATCGGGAGAATCGCGCAGAAGTTGGGGGTCAATCACCCCTCTAGTCTGTCACGCTCACTCACTGGAGCCAGTGCGCAAACCCTCAAGCCATACCCTGGCATCCACAAACGCGGCATCAGTGTTTCGAGGTGACACCTCTGGTTTGTGTCCATTCGCCCGCGGGTAGGAGCCGAGGTAAATGACATTGGGGCTGAACCTGCGCAAACCGAGCAGAGCATCGGCAACCCGCTCGTCATCGATGTGGCCATCGAGGTCGATGACGAAGCGGTAGCGACCCATCGCATCACCAATCGGCCTCGATTCCAGCAAACTCATGTTCACACCACGAGTTGCGAACTGCTCCAGCATCTCCAACAGCCGCCCGGGCCCATCATCGGGAAGCTCGGCAATGATGCTGGTCTTGTCCGCACCGGTTCGCGCGGGTGGCTGCCCGCCTTTTTGCACCAACACGAAACGAGTCTGGGCATTCGGGTTGTCCCCGATGTTCTCGGCCACGACGTCAACGCCTGCGTGCTGAGTAATCCCTGGGGGTGCGATGGCGGCATCTGCCACACCGTCGTCCACAATCGTCTGTGCTGCGTGAACATTGGAGCGAGCGGGAACGTGAGAGTGCTGGGGAAGATTCGCTTCCAACCATCCTCGGCACTGCGCATAGGCGACAGCGTGTGCTGCGACCGTAGTCACAGTCGAGAGTGCGTGACCGGGCTTTACCGCGAGGACAAACCTCACGGGCACCATGTATTCGCCAACAATCCTGAGTTCAGGCGCCATCGCCAGAGCGTCTTGGGTAGCACTCACGCCGCCCTCGATACTGTTCTCGATGGCGATCATGGCGAATTCACTGCGACCAGAAAGAACATCGTCGAGGGCTTCCCCGACGTTGTGAACACTGACCCATTCCTGACCCGCGGCAGCAGTAACCTGCCCCAAGGCCTCCCAGGTGAAGGTGCCCACAGGGCCTAAATAGCTATAGCGCTTTGCTCCAGATGCCACCGTCTGAGTCTAGTGAGCGCGAGGAATTCTCCGCATGTCCGAGAGTGGCAGACTGAGAGAGCGAGTAAAGGAGACACCGATGACCGGCCACCGCTTTGATGACATCACCGTAGAGAGTTTGATGGAAACCGGGAGCATGAAATGGACCCGAATGCCCGGTCACCTCGCTGCGTTCGTGGCAGAGATGGACTTTGGCACTGCCCCCGCGGTCACACAATCCCTCCAACACTCGACCGATAAAGCTCTGTGGGGCTACCTGCCTCCCGCGGTCACGAGGGATATGTCGGAGGCAACGTCTGAGTTTCTCCGCGCTCGCTACTCGTGGGACGTTCCCTCCTCCAGGATTTACCCGACCGCCGATGTATTGAGTGCGTATGAGGTGGTGCTGGAGCGTTTCACGACACCAGGCTCTGCCGTGATTCTCCCCACCCCCGCCTACATGCCTTTTTTGACACTTACCCCTCTCCGAGGGCGAGAGATCATCCAGGTCCCCATGATCGAAGGCGAGGGTGGACGCCTCGAGATGGACCTTGAGGGAATTGCCGCCGCGTTTGATCAGGGCGCTCACCTCATGATCCTGTGCAACCCCCACAACCCGTTGGGTCGTGTCTATACCGAGGGTGAGCTTCTCGCCCTCGCCGACGTGGTCGATGCGAAAGGTGGCGTGGTGTTTTCCGACGAGATCCATGCCCCCATCACCTTCGATGGTCATGCCCACATCCCCTATGCGTCGCTGAACGAAAAAACAGCAGCCCACACTCTCACTGCCACGTCAGCGTCCAAAGCTTGGAATATCCCGGGCCTCAAGTGCGCACAACTCATCGTCTCCAACGATGACCATCAAGCATCCATGAAGGACATTGCTTTCATCGTGTCCCACGGGGCGGCAACACCCGGTGTTGCCGCCAACACTGCCGCCTATCGAGACGGTGGTGAATGGCTGGAAGATGTCCTTAGCTACATCGATGGCAACAGAGCTCTCCTCCGTGAGCTCTTAGCCACCCACCTACCCGAGGTGACCTACCGGGAGCCCGAAGGAACCTACATCGCCTGGCTTGATGCCAGAGGTCTGCCAGACATTAAGGGAGATCGCTCTTGGGCGCAGTTCTTCTCTGACGAAGCCAAAGTGGGCCTCACCGATGGTGCTCTGTGTGGGGAGGCAGGAGTCGGCCACCTTCGTCTCATGCTCTCCACCCCGCACCACATCCTGGAGAAGATTGTGATCGCTATGGCTGCGGCAGTGAGAAAGCACGAAAGCTAACCTGGGGAGATGGAGATCACTCACGAACCAGACGCCCATCGCTACGTCCTCTCTGAGGGTGATGAGTTCCTTGGTGAAATCGAATACCAGGCGCAGGGCAACACCCTCTTGCTTCTCCGTGCTGAGGTGCCGATCGAAAAACGCGGACAAGGCTTAGGAATTCCCCTTACTAAGGGAACCTTGGAGGCCATCCGCGACGAGGGAACCTACTCAGTCACCCCAATCTGTCCCTACATCGCCAAATACATGATGAAGAACCAGGAGTTCGACGACCTGAAGGCCTAAAACCTAGGTATTGCGCCTCGGCAGCACGACGGGTCGAGGCGGGTGACCCACCTGCTCAATATCGACATCGACTCCATACACCCTGCTCACCCGGTCCGCCACGATGACCTCCGAGGGTGATCCGGTAGCTTCCAGTCTCCCGTCAACCACCATGGCTACTCGATCGGCGTAACCCGCGGCCACGGAAAGGTCGTGCACGACCACCACTACGCCTCGACCCTGATCAGCCAAATCTCGGATGGTCCTCATGACCGACTCTTGATGCTTCAAATCCAGCGCAGCGGTGGGCTCATCCAACAACACCAAGGGTGTCCGCTGCGCAAGCACGCGAGCGAGCGACACTCTCGCTCGTTCGCCTCCGGAGAGTTGGTTGAAAAGTCTTTCGCTCAAGTGTCCAACATCTGCCAGGTTCAGAGCGTCCTCAATAGCCTCATCGTCCTGTGCAATCAGAGGGGTTCTGCCCCAGGGGGCTCTGCCCATCTCCACAATTTCCCAGACGCTGAAAGGGAAGGAGACCTGGTTAGCCTGCATCAACACTGAGCGGAGCCTGGACGCCTCGTCCGGTCGATACTTGGTGACATCTTTGTCCCCAAGAAAAGCTGTTCCGCTCGTGGCGTGGACGTCGCCTGCAAGCAGGGACAAGATGGAGGATTTACCGGCACCATTGGGGCCCACCAACGCAAGAACCTCTCCGGGGTAGACCTCCATCGAGACCGTTTTCACAATGGCCCGCCCATCAAGGACCAGCCCCACGGAGTCGAGGCGAGCAAGTGGCGTTACCTCACCCATTACGCCCACCCCCCGCTTCGACGACGCTGCTGATAGAGCAAACCAAAGAAGAACGGTCCACCCACCAATGCGGTGAGCATGCCAATGGGCAAATCGGCACCGGAAACCAAAGTCCTCGTCATCAGATCGGCAATTGCGAGAAGAGCTCCACCCCCAACAGCACTGGCGACCAACAGTCCTCGATGGGCTGGGCCTAGCGCCATCCGAATGATGTGGGGGACGACGAGTCCCACAAACGCAATGATTCCCGCGAACGCTACGGCGACCCCGGTCAACAGTGCCACCAGGACAATCGCGATGATGCGCAACTGTTCCACATCGACACCGAGGTGACGAGCGTTTCTCTCCCCCAGTGACAAAAGATCCAACTTCGAGGCGAGCAGCACGGCCAGGATCGTGCCAAGAATCAGGACCGGCAGGACAATCGTGACTTCGGACCACACAGACCCGGCAAGAGAACCCAGCTGCCAAAAAACAATCTGTTCCCGACTAGCGGTGTCGGCGAGGAAAAGCACAAAGGCGAGGCCCGCTTGCGCGAAAGCGTTGATAGCGATGCCGGTCAAGAGCAGGGTCACCACTTCGGTGCGACCACCGGCCCTCGCCACCGCATAGACCAAAAGCGTTGCTCCGAGTCCTCCCAAGAAAGCGAGCAAAGCGACACCGCCACCTCCGGCGGCAATGCCAAACACGATTGCGGTGGAGGCACCCAGCGCGGCACCTGCAGAAACACCTACGACACCAGGCTCGGCAAGGGGGTTACCAAAGACCGCCTGCATGAGGGCTCCGGCAACAGCAAGCGCGGCTCCCACTGCTAACGCCATCACGATCCGAGGGAAGCGGACTACTTCCAGTGTGGCCACGATGACCGGGTCTGCAGGTGCCCAGGCGGTGGAGATTCCGAGCCAGGTCAGGAATGTTCCCACAACCTCAGTGACACTAATCGGGAGTTGTCCCACCACGGCCGAGACGATGACCGCCGCGATCAGGATTGCGACGAGCGCGCTCGACAGGATGACGCTGCGCACTCGCACACGTCGACGACTGGATTCAGGCTGGCTCACGGGACTCGGTGGAACCATTCCGGTGTGGCAAATTTCTCCACCGCAAGCGTGTTCGCGCGCTCCATCTCCTCGGCCGTGACCCCACCAGGGCGAAGACCATAGGAGGAGGTGAAGGAGCTCACCAGATGCTCCATGATGGCCTCGCGGGTCAGACCGGTGTGGGACTTCAGAGGGTCCACTCGTTTGTTGGCGCTTTGCACCCCTTTGTCGCTGATCTTCTCGCGACCGATCCGCAACACCTCGACCATCCGATCACCATCCATGTCATACGCCATGGTGACGTGGTGGAGGACGGCTCCACTGCCGAGTCGTTTTTGGGCCGCCCCACCAATCTTTCCGGTGGGGCTGGTGATGTCATTCAGCGGTTTGTAGGAGGCGTCAATGCCAAGGCCCCGCAGGGACTGCACCACCCAGTCATCCAGGAACGCATACGAGTCTTGGAAGCTCATCCCGGACAC
>CAZPBS010000044.1:0-9278 GCA_964584925.1 uncultured Microbacteriaceae bacterium | reverse complement strand
GCCGTCGTGGCCGCGACTTGTCGCCGTTGGTCTCGTCGGCGGTTTCTTTGCTGGCATATTCGGCGTTGGTAGCGGACTCTTGATGGTCCCGCTCTTGCTCTGGTGGACATCGATGAATCAGCGCCAAGCAAGCGCAACGTCACTTCTCGCGATCACTCCTGCGGCCATTATTGGAGCCATCTCATATGGTGTCGGTGGGGTATTCGCCTGGTTGCCCGCAATCTTCGTTGCAGCGGGGAGCGTCACCGGAGCCCAGCTTGGTGCATGGATTCTGAAGCGCATACCCTTAGAGCCTCTTCGTTGGGCCTTTATCGCTTTTGTGCTCCTGTCGGGTGCGATGTTGTTTGTCACCGTGCCGAATCGCGATGCTCTTTTCGAGCTCGACGCCCTAGTCGCTTCGATTCTCATCGGCCTCGGTGTACTGATGGGAGTCGCTTCTGGGCTCTTTGGAATCGGGGGCGGTGTCTTGGTGATTCCTGCGCTCATGCTATTTCTTGGCCAAAGCGACTTGGTCGCGAAGAGTGTGTCTCTGCTCGCTATGGCTCCCGGTGCCATCAGCGGGAGTGTGTCTCACCTGCGAAACAAGACAACAGCCCTCCGGGATGGCATGTGGGTCTCCGTGGGCGCCATTGCCACGACACCCCTTGGCGCCGTTGTCGCTTTCGGGCTCCCTGCCCAGGCTGCAGCAATTTTGTTTGGAGCGCTGACGGTCTTCGTCTCCAGCAGCCTCGTGTATCGAGCCATCAGGGATCGACGTCGGGGCTAAAGCCTCGCTGCCACGATCTCTGCGATTTGCACGGCGTTCAACGCAGCACCTTTTCGCAAATTGTCGTTACTGATAAACATTGCGAGCCCCCTGTTTTCCGGCACGCCCTCATCCTGACGAATCCTGCCCACCAAACTCGGATCCTTGCCAGCAGCTTTGAGAGGTGTCGGGACATCAACTAGCGATACCCCTGGAGTCGATGACAAGATCTCTCTGGCCCTCTGTGCGGTCACAGGCTTCTCGAACTCTGCATTGACCTGCAGGGAGTGCCCCGTGAAAACGGGAACCCGCACGCAGGTTCCGCTCACCAGCAGGTCGGGGATACCTAGAATCTTGCGACTTTCGTTTCGAAGCTTCTTTTCCTCATCGGTTTCCCCGAGACCGTCTTCGACAAGGGTGCCAGCCATCGGGAGTACGTTGAACGCAATGGTCTCAGAAAACACCTTAGGTTCCGCCATCGAGACAGATGAACCATTGTGTACCAGGCTCATCACATCCTGGCCACTTGCAGAGTCCACCTGGCCGGCAAGCTCCTCTCCACCTTTGAGCCCCGCGCCAGAGACTGCTTGATAGGTGGACACCACCAAGCGGGTGAGCGTTGCCTCGTCATGGAGTGCTTTGAGGGCTGGCATCGCTGCCATGGTGGTGCAATTAGGGTTCGCGATGATTCCCTTCGGGGGATTCACCGTCTGCTCCGGATTAACCTCTGAAACCACCAAAGGGACTTCAGGATCCATGCGCCATCCGCTGGAGTTATCGATAACAATGACTCCCGCCCCCGCAAACCTGGGTGCCTGATCTTTGGACAACGTGGCACCCGCGCTAAAGATGGCAATGTCGAGACCTGAGGGGTCCGCGAGCGCAACGTCTTCGACAACGACCTCAGCATCACCAAAGGGAAGCCTGGTTGCTGCACTCCGTGATGACGCGAAGAAACGCACAGACTCCAGTGGAAAGTCACGATCGAGGAGAAGCTCTCGCACGACTTGGCCCACTTGACCGGTGGCACCCACCACACCGAGTGAAACCACTAGCGGCCGGTCCCTGCATACACAGTGGCGTCCACATCCCCATCAAGACCAAAGGCTGTGTGGACGGCCTTCACGGCATCAGAAAGAGTGTCTTCTCGCATAATCACGGAGATACGAATCTCACTGGTGGAAATCATCTCAATATTGATCCCAGCAGCGGACAGAGCCGTGAACAGTTGCGCAGAAACTCCTGCATTGGTCCGCATCCCGGCCCCCACAACCGAGAGGCGACCAATGTGGTCGTCATAGATCAGTGATTCGAAACCTGAATCATGTTGGGCAGCATTGAGTGCGTCAACTGCTCGCTGCCCGTCTTCCTTGGGCAACGTGAAGGAAATATCGGTGCGCCCCGTGTCCTGAACAGACACGTTTTGCACAATCATGTCGATATTGGCCCCGGCACCGGCGACGATGGTGAAAATCTCAGCGGCTTTGCCAGGAATGTCGGGAACGCCGACCACCGTAATCTTGGCCTCGCTCGTGTCGCCTGCGACTCCAGCGATAATCGGCTCTTCCACATTGATTCCTTCCTCAGGGGAACTCACCCGCGTTCCCGATTCTTCCGTAAATGATGAGCGAACGTGGAGGGTCACCCCGTGCCTTCTCGCAAACTCGACCGCCCGAATGTTGATGACTTTTGCCCCAGCAGCAGCCAACTCCAACATCTCCTCATAGGAAACTCGGTCAAGTTTGCGTGCTTTCGGGACAACACGAGGATCGGTGCTAAAGACACCATCGACGTCGGTATAGATCTCGCAGACCTCGGCGTCGAGCGCTGCAGCCAGAGCCACCGCGGTCGTGTCAGACCCGCCACGACCAAGAGTTGTGATGTCCCTGGAATCATGGTTGAAGCCCTGGAACCCAGCGACTATAGCGATCGCCCCATCATCAAGTGCCTGTCTCACCCTGGTGGGGGTGACATCAACAATTCGGGCCCGGCCGTGTTGCGCATCGGTCATCATTCCGGCCTGGCTCCCTGTAAAGGACCTTGCATCGAAGCCCAGGTCCCTAATTGCCATGGCAAGGAGCGCCATCGAGATGCGCTCACCGGTGGTGAGCAGCATGTCCATTTCCCTGGCGTGAGGCTGACCGCTCACGTGGTGGGCAAGATCAATGAGCTCATCGGTGGTATCCCCCATCGCAGATACTGTGACGACAACGTCGAACCCGGCCTCTTTGGTCTTGGCAATCTTTGAGGCAACCCGTTTGATGCTCTCAGCATCGGCGACGGACGAGCCGCCATACTTCTGCACAATCAAACTCACGGTTCACTCCAAGCCCCACGAAGACCGCGAAAGCGGTCAAGCACCAGAGGATTCTATCGCTCCCGGAACTGCGCCCGTCTAGGAGGGTTTAGGAGAAGGACCTACGGCCCTCGAACGCTCGGCCCAGCGTGACCTCATCGGCGTATTCGAGGTCGCCTCCTACAGGAAGCCCACTAGCAAGGCGTGTGACAGACAGGCCTGGCTGATGAAGAAGTCGGCTCAAGTAGGTTGCAGTTGCTTCACCCTCCAAATTGGGATCCGTCGCAATGATGACCTCAGTTACGGATGAGTTCGCCAGCCTGGAAAGCAATTCCGAAATTCGCAGGTCATCGGGACCAATTCCATCAATGGGGCTAATGGCGCCACCCAATACGTGATAAAGCCCTCTGAATTCTCTTGTGCGCTCAATCGCCAAAACATCCTTGGCTTCTTCCACCACACAAATGAGCGCCTGATTTCGCTTTGAGTCGGAGCAGAAACCACAGGTGTCACTATCGGAGATCATTCCGCAGATATGACAGAACTTCACCTTCTCTCGAACGGTGTCGAGAAGCTCAGACAGCTTTGTGGGGTCATAGGCGGCGTTTTGAATGATGAAGAACGCAATCCGCTGTGCGGATTTAGGGCCAACTCCTGGAAGCTTGCCAAACTCATCGATGAGGTCTTGAACACCACTGTCATACATCGCTAGCTCTCGCCCTCGTCACCTACAGGATGCTCCTCAACGAGCTCTCCCCCCAAGACCTCTCGAATAACTGCTTCACCAATCTGAGCCTGCGACGCCGTGGTCGTCGGAATCTCCTCGACCACTTCGCGAGCCTCAATTTCCGCTATCTGCGGGTCTTCCGAGCCCGGGGGAGTGACGGTGGGCCACGATGGTGATTCTGGCGAAGGTTCAGGCAAACTCTCAGCGGGTCTAATCTCTGATTCTGGCGATGCGATCTCTTGAACTTTGAACCTGACTCGATGACCCGTCACAGTGAGGATTGCTTCCCTCACAAGTTCAGCATTCACGGGAAGACCAGGCCCTTGTGGCTTCTTAAGCACCTCAGCGGAGCCAAGCGATGGGAACCCGATAGTCACCACATCATCAACCAACGCCAACGGCACTGTATCGAGAACAGAGGACCAGACCGCACGCTTCATGTCAGCCACTGACTCAATGACGGCTGGCCATGACTGGGTAAGGAGCTCCAGACTCAGAGGCTTTGAGCTCACTGGCACTTCCTCCTTGTCCTCTTGCGACGTATTCACCACCTGAGTAAATGCGGGTGCCTCAGACGAGTTTTTTGATTCCGGATTAACCGTCAGCACCGACGAATGGGGTGGGGAAGAAGGGGCTTGGGTACCTCGAACCAGAAGCCGGGCCATCAAGAGTTCTAGGTGGAGCCTCGGAGAGGTTGCCCCCGTCATCGACTGAAGTCCGTCACTCATATCATCCGCCATGGCGGACAACCTGCGTGGCCCAAGCCTCTCTGCCACACTCCGCATGTGATCAAGCACTGGAGCACTCACGCCGGGAAGCAGTGCTCCAGCTTCTGCCCCTGCTGCAAGAACAAGAATGAGGTCACGAATGTACTCCAAGAGGTCCTCGGCGAAACGTCTGGGGTCCTGACCTGTGTGCATGACCTTTTCCAGAGCCACAAATGACTCGTGTCCGCTTCCCTTCGAGATTGCGGAGACTACTTCGGCAAGCAGTTCCCCGTGGGTGTAGCCGAGCAATCCGATGGCTCGGTCATATGTCACGGACGAATTGCTCGAGCCCGCCATCAACTGATCTAAGACTGACAAGGTATCTCTGACTGAACCACCTCCAGCCCGGACCACTAACGGCAGGACCCCCTCCTCGACACTGACGCCTTCGCTCGCACAAACCGACTCCACGTAGGTAATGAGGTCAGCTGGGGGAACAAGTCGAAAGGGATAGTGGTGTGTCCTGGACCGAATGGTGCCGATGACCTTTTCAGGTTCCGTCGTGGCGAAGATGAACTTCACATGCTCCGGAGGCTCCTCGACAATCTTGAGAAGAGCATTAAACCCTTGTTGAGTGACCATGTGGGCTTCATCCAGAATAAAAACCTTGTAGCGATCTCTGGCTGGCGAATACACCGCCCGCTCACGCAGATCTCTCGCGTCATCAACACCGTTGTGACTCGCTGCGTCAATCTCCACGACATCGAGCGAACCACCACCATCCCTCGACAACTCAACACAGCTGGGACAGACACCACATGGTGTGTCAATGGGGCCCTGATGACAGTTCAAACACCGAGCCAAGATTCTGGCCGAAGTTGTCTTCCCACACCCTCGAGGACCGCTGAAAAGATATGCATGGTTGACGCGATCGGAAGACAAAGCCTGCATGAGTGGCTCGGTGACCTGGGATTGACCGATCAATTCAGCAAAAGCCTCAGGTCGATATCGCCTATAGAGAGCAGTCACCACGTCCCGAGCCTATCGGGCTCCACCGAATGCGAGCTGGTTTTGTTTCCCCAGTGCAATCGCCATAAGCCAGCCATTTGAGGGAAGGAAGGGCGAGAAGGAAAGACTCCCCGCGCACCCACCAGAGCCTAGGTACCCTTGCTACGTTTCCGTCCTGGGGGAGTTAGCCAAGTTAGTGCCACGCGAGGAGCCACCCCGAGTTTATCGTTAGGATGGAGTTCGCGTTGGTCGAGTAAATCCCTCCATCGCAACGGAGGATTCGCCTAGTGGCCTATGGCGCACGCTTGGAAAGCGTGTTGGGTGAAAGCCCTCGGGGGTTCGAATCCCCCATCCTCCGCCAAACTCCCGCGAATTTTTCCTCGTGGAGAGGCTTCCTCCAATTCTTCACAAACACTGACGAAATGCGATTTGTGCGCAACGTGTAGCGCGCAGGGTCAATCATTCTATGAGCGAGAATATTCGTTCATAAATCCGGTTAGCTCCAAAAGTCAGGCTCTTCTGCAGCCCCCTCCTCCCCATTAATCTTGTGGACTGCGGATATTTCATGACAGATTCTGTGATTCGAAGCAGTTCCTCTGGTGTCGAATACTCGAAATAATCAATACCTGGCTCCAAACCCCAACGAGGCCACAAGTGACCGGTGATGAGGGTCTTGCCTGCGCGAAGACAGACCGCAGCCTCATAGGGAAACGTTCTGCTCACTGCTTCCCCTGGAACTATCCAATGACTTGGCCAAGTTGAGGTTAAATCTAGAACGGACTCTCCGTGAAAGGAGATGACTTCAGGTGGTAAACCCGCCACAAAGTGCCGTGTGTAAAGGGCTCCGCCCTTGTCAGCCCACACCCCTACTGTCGTCGCATCTGAGGAGCTGAAGGATGCGGCAACATCAGAGACCGGCGGCGGGCTCAGGACAACCGCCATACCCAACTCTTGACAATATGCATATGAAGCTTCGTCAGAAACAACAACAATCCGCGACTTTGTCAAATCTGTGTTGGAGAGAAAAAATCTCCTCCGCTCAAGGCTTCTAGACTCGAGGTCCAACAGCCGGGGGGACTCTTGGAGACTATAGCCAGGGTCTTGTACCAATGGCCTCAAGAACCATAACCACGTGTCTCCTCTTAGTGTGTTGATAGCTCTATTGTCATAATCTTCCGGATTCACTATCAGTGTGAGCGACCGGTCAGGTGTCCCATCCAAGAATCGAAAAACCGAATCCTCAGGCTGAGTGTGGAGAAATTCGACAGTCCTGAAGGCTGTGCAATTCGATGGAAGAAACAATTGAAAGATGCTTCGAGACCCAATGACCCTCAGATTCTGGGCACCCGACATCACATACCCTCCGCGCTTCGTGGCAATTATGTCATGAGAAACTTGCGCTATGAGAATCGGATTTGTTCTCAACGACCTCAGACTATCCGGAGGGGTCAACGTCGTTCTTCAGCATGCCTCCCGCATGGCATCACGGGGGGACGAAGTTTTCCTTTTGATCCGAGAGGAAGTCCTAGATACCCGATACAAGCCTCTACTTGGTGACGCAGTTGTCGTCCCACCGGATAAGTGGGAGGACAAGACCTACGACATCGCGATAGCAACATACTGGGAGACACTCTTACTGATGGGTAACGTGAAATCAGAGTCGTATGTCTGGTTTTGTCAATCCTATGAGGACCGCTTTTTCCCCGACCGGAATCCAAGTATCTCCAGCATGCAAATCGCTGGAGCATTGCCACTCCCCACGCTGACAGAGGCACACTGGTTACGGGACTTATTGGTGTCGGAGAATCCAGACAGATCGGTAGAGGTAGTTCTGAACGGGGTCGACAAAAAGATTTTTACCGAAGGAGAGAATCCCAACAATCCTGGAGGAGGTTTCAAAATCCTGATTGAAGGTTCATTGGACGCTATCGCCAAGAATACGACCTATGCAATTGAGGGAAGCCTAAAGTCTCAGGAAGCCACAATTATTACGCATGTCGGAAATCGACCTCACAAGACTGACGACTTGCGATACCGCTTTGTACCGAGTGGCCTAAGTTTTGACCAGATGGCCGGCCTCTACCGCACACATCACGTTCAGGTGAAGACGCCCATCGCAGAAGGGATGTTTGGCCCACCGCTAGAGGGTTTTCATTGCGGGCTACCAGCCATAGTTACACCTGTAACGGGCGCCGAGGAATACATCGAAGATGGAGTGAATGCAATTGTCGTTCTTTGGGACGATACCTTCGGGATTGGGCGAACAATTGACTCGCTGGCCCGAAACCGAGAGCTCTGGAAAGAGCTGCAGCACGGCGCCCGGAGAACTGCAAAGTTGTGGCCCGATTGGGAATCGCAAAGTGCAAAGTTTCGAGAATCTCTCATCACACTCGCAAACACTTCCAAATTTACCCAAGCCGATTTGGCGAACCTCGGACGAACAATTCAGTTTGCCGACATGATGCACTGGCTTGCTATGAGGCGACTCTCCGATAAATCAGCTGGCCCACGAACCTTGGAGGGCCTCATGTTCGGCGCATCCACCCCGGACACATCATTATTGGAGAGAGTGAAACGCAAGATGAAAACTATCCGGAGTGTCCTGTGAGTACCTTGGCCGACGTGGCGCAGCAGGCAGGGGTATCAAAGTCAACTGCATCGCGCGCGCTCTCAGGACGTGGTTCGGTATCGCTCAGAACCCAGGAGAGGGTTGCAGCAGCTGCCAAAGATTTGGGATTTGTACCCTCGAGCGCTGCGAAAAGTCTCGCGACTGGAAGATCGCGAAACATCGCGGTTGTCACACCGTTCATCAACCGCTGGTTCTATGCCGAAGTCATTGACGGCGTGGAATCTGCACTCATTGGAGCGGGCTACGATCTCACTCTTTATCGACTGACTGATGACAAGGATCAAAGGAAAGCTCTCTTCGACTACTTCTTGGTGCGAAAAGGTGTCGACGCAGTCATCGCTCTCACACTGTTTATCAGTGATGACGAGGTCCGAAGGCTACGAAAACTTGGAAAGCCAATCGTGGGAATTGGAGGTCGAATCCCGGGCGTCCCGACGTTTTCTATCGACGATATCGGTACCGCTCGAAGGGCCACGGAACACCTCATCGACTTAGGCCACACCACACTCACCCATATCGGGGGCGACCAAGAGAAGCAGTTGGACTTCGAAGTGCACTCCAACCGGCTCATAGGATTCCGCCAGGCTCTTGCGAACGCGGGGATAAGCCATGCTAACGACTTCTACGCTGACGACTTTGGCATTTCTGGTGGATATCGAAGTGCGCTCAAAGCTCTCCGTGATTCCACTACTCGACCAACCGGAATCGTTGCTGGTTCAGATGAAATTGCCGTAGGAGTGATGACAGCTGCCCGGGAACTAGGAATTCGAATCCCAGAGGAGCTCTCGGTCATCGGAATAGACGGTCATCCCCTGGCAGAGACGCTTGGGCTCACCACCATGAACCAGCATCCTTCGCGCCAGGGGAGCCTGGCTGTCTCACAGGCCCTCGCTCAGCTCGGTGGAGCCTGGGACGAAGCCGACGATTCTCATCTCGAACTCACCGTCGATCTCAAAGTAAGGACCAGCACAGCACCACCGCAGGTTTAACGACTGTGGGCACCCACGAGAGTGAGCGCCCACAGACCACAAGCAGTGACTATTTGAGGGCGACGGTTCCGCCAGCTTCCTCGAGGGCAGCCTTCGCCTTCTCGGCAGTCTCCTTGTTGGCACCTTCGAGCACAACACCGGGAGCGCCGTCAACGAGTGCCTTAGCCTCACCGAGAC
>CAZPBS010000043.1:3219-9301 GCA_964584925.1 uncultured Microbacteriaceae bacterium | reverse complement strand
GCTTGGAGTGACCAAGCTCGGATAGAACGTGAAGCGCTGCCAGCATGCCGTTGTCAGCACCCCAAAAATCGCGGAAGTAGTAGTGAGCAGAGTGTTCTCCGCCAAATACCGCGCCCGAATCGCGCATGGTGTCTTTGATAAACGAGTGGCCCACTTGGGTTCGAAGAGGCGTACCACCGTTCTCTGTAATGACCTCAGCAACTGTTTTCGAGCAAATCAGGTTATGGATGACGGTGACCTCACCGCTCTCGCCAGCTTCTCTCACACGCAGAATCTCGCGCTTAGCCACCATGGCAGCCACGGCACTGGGCGTGACGGGATTGCCTTGGTTATCCACGACAAAACAGCGGTCAGCATCCCCGTCAAACGCGAGACCGATATCCGCTCGGTGCTCCACCACGGCTCGTTGCAAGTCGACCAAGTTTGCTGGCTCTAAAGGGTTTGCCTCGTGGTTGGGGAATGTCCCATCAAGTTCGAAATAAAGCGGAATTACCTCCAGAGGAAGCTTGCTTTCGCCGGCTGAAGACTGAAGCACAGCGGGAACAGTATGACCAGCCATTCCATTAGCGGCGTCGACCACCACCTTCAAAGGCCTTATCGACTCCAGGGACACCAGGCTCCTGAGATAGTCCGCATACTCCGCGAGGACATCCACGGTGATGACGTCACCGGACCGAGTCCCGTAGTCAGCCTCTCCGGACAGGTACTGGTGTGCACGATCTCGAATCTCCGCAAGACCGGTGTTCATGCTGACGCCTTGCGCCTTTCTGCGTGAGAATTTGAGCCCGTTATAGGTCGCAGGGTTGTGGCTGGCGGTAAACATGACGGAGGGCACATCCCTGGTTCCCGAGGCGTAATAGACCATGTCGGTAGAGCACAGTCCGATCGAAATGACAGATCCACCAGCAGAAGCGGCACCCTCAATGAAGGCTTCCGCAAGGATCGGTGAAGATTCCCTCATGTCATGACCCAGCACGAGCTGATTACCCGGGCCCACAATGACATCCACAAAGGCAGCCCCCAAAGCCCGGACTACCTCCGGGGTGAGCTCAGAGTCGACCAGACCGCGAACATCGTAGGACTTGACGATGGAGGAGAGGGCTGCGGCCGACATACCTCAAGCCTAGTGAGCGCTATGAGGCCTCGGGGTAGGGGCGAAAGCGGAGAATCCTCCACCCCATGGGGGCTGTGAGTCTTTCTGAGTGAACCTGACAGAGATCATAGGCATGTGGTTCTTTGCTCAGCGCCAAGGGCCCCAACACGGCTTCCTGGTCAGCGTAGACGTAGGTCAGGGTCGCAGAGGCTGGTGTCTGGCAAGAATTCTTGGAGCAGAGCCTCGGTGGGGATTCTCGGTGTGGCATGGCTCCTCCAGAGTAGAGGCACTCCGTCGGGTTACCCTCGAGACATGACATTTCACCGGGGATCGAGACACCGTGAGGCAAGTCCCCACGTGTTGGGACTTCCCGCATTATCGAGAATGCACCCTGGTGATGAGTTCACCCACATCGTCGGAGCCACCATTTCCTACCTCAAAGCACAGTGGCCACAAGAACTCGCAACGCTTCGAGTTGACGTAATGGGGATGCCTCTTGGGTCCGGCTCCCTCAGGGTTCCCCGGTGGAGTGTCCATAAGCAGACCATGGCTATTCGCATTTATCGTCACCCCATCGAACGCCTGAGCAAACTCCACCGGAGAGACCGCTGGCATAAGAGAGTGATGATCGAGAGCGTCGTATTCTCCGCGGTGGCAGAAATGCTCGGTACTGACCCCTGGCACTTAGCCCCGGAGCGTTACCATCCGCACTAGCGAACCGTGACCCGCACTGATTCCTGTGCTGGTCTAGTCGGGAGCACCTGGAGATTTCCGATAATCGTGTCACTTCGAACGGACACCGCGGCATACACGGTCGAAGGCGCGACAATCCGGTGAGAGTCCGCAAGAGGCCTCGTGACAATTCCCCCCGCGGGAACCTCGAGGTCGCGCCCATCAAAGTTGACAGCAACCGACGCGTCCCCAGGGTTGGCAAAGGTAATCCTCGAGTCGCCAATTGGTGGAACTGCGACCGCAGCCTCCCCCAGAAGCGGGTAGGAGGTGCCGAGCCAACTCGTGTCTGTTGCTTGGTCATTTCCCACGCTCTGCCGCACTCCCGCAACAATCGGCGCTTCAGACTCAACGAAAACGGCCACATCCCCGCTACCCAACTCATCCAAAATCAGATCTTTAACCTGGCCCGCCACCAGGTCCAGTCTGGTCGACGTCGATTCCTCGCCCGACCGCACAATCGTGACCTCTGCGGTCGTATCACCTTCCGGCGACAGTATTCGGAGAGCGGCACCAACATCCGCGTAGCCCTCCTTACCCTTTATCGGTCCCAGCAGATCTTCAGGAGCGAGGAAAACTCCCGGGACCACGCGCTTCGTGCTCGGCACCGGTTGACCAGTTACTACGGAGAGACCATCGGCAGTAAGTCCGCGGACAATCGATGCATGAAGCGCAGCAACGATGCCGCCTCCGTCTGCGGTGATACGAATGACGGGCGATGGCTCACTCGGGGCCAGTCCCGCCAGAGAGAGAACACGCTGAGCCCCAGGCTGCACGAGTATGCCTTGACCAAGCGAGGAAGGTATCGGGCCGGAGGCTCCCCAGATATCGATGTTGACTGTGGCTGGAACGTCGCCCGGATTCGCCAATGACAGTGCGGCTTGTCGGCCAGTGGTGGTATCTCCACCCACAATCCAGGTCTCCGCACGAGGTTCTTGGCATTCCGCTACCGCCAGACCCCTCACATTCAAATTGGAGAGACTCTGAAAGCTCACGGCCGCAAGCGGTCCATCCTCAAAGGCTTGGGCGATCACACTGGGGTATGCAGTGCTTACAGCACCATCGAGAGAGAACCCATCGAGAACGGTAGTGTCATCGAGAGTAAAGGTCACAGGGTTCACTCCTGCTACCACCTCAGTAGGCTCGCCGTAGGCAACTGGCTCCGAGCTCGCAGACCCAAACGACAGACCAGGCCCCATACACACCAAGAGAGTGTCGGGCTCTGCAGGCAATACCTCAACGACAGGCAGACTGGGGGTAGGCCCATCAAGGCTTCGAATTATCCCCGCGGCCAAGCCTGATGCCGAAACCACGACGCCCACAACAATCGTCATGGTAGACAACACTGCTGCGATGGTCCGACCAGCGAGGTTTCGCGAACCGTGTTGAGGGTTGTAATCAGAGGTCATCTGAGGAGTCCTCCCCCAGCGAAGGAACCGCGTCATCCATCGGGCGCCGGGAACCCCTCGTGCGACGCTCCGTAGGAATCGCCAATATCGTTGCTACCAAAGCGAGACCCAAGAACCATTGGCTAGCCGGTCTCAATTCCGCGGGCTCGTTGATTGGACCCGTCGGAGCAGGTTCCTTGACCTGCCACAGTTGACCGGAGCCAGCAGAACTCGCGCTGATGAGCTCGGGTCGCTGGGAGAGAGTGAGCGCCGCCTCGGAGTTTGGGGAGTCATACAGAAGAACGAATGAGACCCCGTACTGCTCAAAGAGCGACTGCGGATCCGCTGCGCTTGGTCTCACCAACATGGCAGCGAGGCGTGCGAGATCCTCATCTCGCTCACTGAGCGTGGAGTCCCGGCCACGCACGAGAGTGGAGGACTCCATCAGGGTGGCACCAGAACCTCGCTCAAGAGAAACGAGATAGTTACCGTCAACGGCGGAGATGACAAGGGTCCCCACTTCCGGTGACTGAATAGCCTCAGCTGCAACAAACGCGGGAAGTGTCCGCGACGCAGACACGGGACTCACACTGACACCTCCCGACCAAGCCTGCATAGCCATGATGCTGGGCGCTATGAGCGACAAAAAAGCTATTCCACCACCTGCTAGACGTGCGCCGACCGGTCCAAAACCCTTCAGGGGATTGCCGAGGGAATCATAGAAATCGACACGATCCAAAAGGGCCCCAGCTCCGACCAAGAGTCCGAGGAGTAGAACACCCACCGCCACACCGGGCCACACAAACACGGGTTCTGCCCCCTGAAAGCCTGAGAACAATGCCGGCGCAACGGTTGCTGTCACAAGACCCATTCCACTCAACAACCCAAACACCAAGCTCGTGCGGGCTTGTCCGAGCGCCAGAGACAGTGTTGCCAGTGCGATCAAGAGCGCTCCGAGAGCAAAAGCAAGAATTCCCACTAAGGAGCCCTCGATACCCAGGGCCTCAAACAGTGCGGAGGGAAGATCTTGGGGCCAACCGAGGAGAGCCATCCACCAGGGGACAGAATTAAAGCTCACCGCATGCCCTGGGTCGGCAAACAGAACGCCCCAGCCATCCCACCAACGCCCGGAAGCTCCTTCCCACCAAGAGAGAAACCGGGGTAGTGAGAGAACAGCAGCGGGAGCGAGAACTACGGGAATCGTTCCTACAATCATCCGAACGGGGTGAGCCAGGGACCGAACGAGAGACAGGATCACCACCGATAGCACCACCACAGGCCACAGCGAAGGGGCGCAGGCTGTGACAACAATGGTGGCTAGGGAAGCTTGACCGACTCTTTGCCACGATTCGTGAGCGGTAACGAGCGTTCCCAGTAGCCAGGGCAGGGCCAGGAGCGCCAAGACTGCTCCGACACGGCCATCGGCCAAAGCCAAGAGCATTGGGGGGCTGAGTGCCCACACAAAGGCCGCAAGGGTGGTGGTCCAGGCCTTACTCAACAGTTGGGAGAACCCCCACCACGCGACGATTCCAGCAAGTGGGATTGCTCCCAGGAAGAGCATGACGAGAGCAAAGGGCGGATTCCACCACGTGAGCGTCCCGAGCGCAGCAAAAAGTGTTGCCGCTGGATCGGCAGGAATGAGTGCGCCATCGGGGGTCGAAAGGCTCCATGCAGAGTCCCACACCCTCACTCCGCTCTCGACAAGCGGGATGAGGCCACCTCCTTGGAGAACATCAGCACCCCACCATCGGCCAAATACAACACCCGAGAGCACACCCAGCGCCAAGACCAACCACGGCAGACTCGGAAAAACTGGGGGCTGGGGACTGCGCAAAGCTCTTTCCTCTTGCGAGGCGAGAGCCGCTTCCTTGGCAAAGGATTTCTTTTTTCGAACATCAATCGGATCCATGCGCAACGAGTCGATTGTTGACCACGTAGTGACCGTCTGCGATGCCAGAACATGGCGGGCACGAAGGATGGATGCTATCTGAGACAAGGCCCCGAGCGCTGCCAGTAACTCCGATACAACTCGATCAGGTCTTTTTAGGAATAACTGTCCACCTGCTCGCGCGACACTCCAGGGCAGTACCCACACCAGAAGAAATGGCAAAAGCCAGGGCGGCGCGTAGACGAGACGTCGATACAACCAAGCCCTCCGAATGAGGAAGTCCTCTCGAAGGCCAGAAATTCTCTTTCGCGCGCTCCAATCAGCGGGCCCCAAACCGACGTGCACAACCGACTTCGGAACAACAACGACTCGATGCCCTGCCAGGCGAGCTCGAACACACAAGTCAAGACCACCGTCGAAGGCGCTCAACCCAGGATCAAATCCTTCGAGATTCCGCAGAGTCGTAGCCTGAACAAGCATGCCAACCTCGCCAACGGCGAGCACATCGCTGAGACGGTCGTATTGCGCTTGGTCTCTCTCCCTTTCAGCGAGAGCGATGCGCTCACCAAAACGAGTCATCGTCTCACCCATTTCGCGGATTACTCCGGGCGCTCCCATCATCCGCTGCTTGGGCCCAGCAATTTTAACGAGCGGTGCGCTATCCACCACTGTGGCGAGGCGCTCGAGGGCGTTCTCACTCGCCACTGAATCGTCTCTGAGTAACCACACCCACTCTGAGTCGGGGATTGAAGATTCTTCGTCAAACGCTGTCCTCATCCCCTCGTCGATGGCCTCGGCGAAGGAGGCAGAGTAGGGAACGGCGGAGGTGGTCCATTCGAATGAGCACCCGTCAAGGGCAGAATCGATCAGGGGTCCCAGGGTCGAGTCAGCCGACGAGTCGACCAGAACGAGCTTGGAAAGCGGTCGTGATTGCCGGGTAAGTGCTGTCAAGCTCTCAGAGAGCTGCTCCCCGCCCTGACGGAT
>CAZPBS010000043.1:1262-3119 GCA_964584925.1 uncultured Microbacteriaceae bacterium | reverse complement strand
GCCTGCCATGCGAGCGCCCCATCATCGTCTTCAGGCCGACCAATCCCTGGAATACCCAGTCTCACAGGGTCTACGAACCAGTTATCGGGAGCAGAATTCCGATACTCGCTCACGTGGGCTCCTTTACCGCCGCCGTCCGGCCTCCGACATCAGGTCTCCACAATTACACCGGTGTAATTCTCCCACGTCAAGTCCGGCGCAGGAAAACACTCATGCGAGGGTTTAACTAACACACCTTTAGTCCATAGACAGAAGGTCTCGCACAAGCCTGGCAAGGCGTTCTGATGATGTTTGCCAGCCCGCCTTTTCGGCCACGAGTCTCTGAGCTTGTGAACACACCAGTTCACGGTGGGCATCCTTCAGGTCCAGAGCCTTCTCCATTGCCCGAGCAAGAGAGACAGAATCTCCAACAGGGAACGTCCAACCCGTGATCCCGTCCACCACCCATTCAGCAGAACCCGCAGTCAAAGAGCTCACCACGGGAACGCCTAGTTCCATGGCATCCAAGACCGTCACAGAGGTTCCATCCGTCTGCGGTGTCACAACGACAATGTCAGCGGAGCCCATCTTTGCGCGAAATACCTCAGGTTCTTGAAGGGGTTCGAAATGGACGTGGTCGTTCAGCCCTTTGTCGGCGACAGTCTTCTTCACCGCATCAACGCGTGAGCCGGTTTCCACGAGGACCGCGAGGACATGGGGATACTTTTCAACCACCATTCCCAACGCCTCGAGGAATACGTCTGGGTCATAGTGAGGCTCCAGGCTCCGCGGATAGAGGACGATCAGCCGGTCCTCCGGCCACCCACATTCGGTCTTTGCGATGGTGCGCTGGATGGGTGCTTCGGCTGGCCCCCAGGGAATTCTGAGAATGCCCTCCCGGGCGGCACCCAGTGAAAGCAAAGCGTTCTCAGCGGCATAGTTGTCGGTGATGACAGCATCAAGGTGTCGCACGAGATCGCGCAGGCGAGCAAGCTCCTGAAAGTCCCGCGCAGCCGTAACCATTATGTCTGTTGCAAAAGAAATGCCAACATGGCGAAAGCCACCGGTCTCAAGCTTTGTGGACACGGTGTCGAGAGGGCCTGAAATGACTACGGATCCTTCACCGGACAGGGATTTCCGAATCGATTCCCATGAATGACAGGCGCCACCATTCACTGTTGCTTGTGGCTCACCACTCTCTGCATAGCCAACACGAACAAGCTGGTACTCGCTCGGCAAAGTCTGAAACAACTGATCGAACCTCGCCACATGCGCATCAGACCGATCGGTGACAAAGAAGAGAGTCATGGATTCCGCTATCGACCACTCAGGAGCTCAGTCGTCACGATGTCGTGAAAAGTAACATCTTGGGTCAGGGTTGCGCCAAGGACATCATGAAGATGGTCAGGGGTGATGGATCCTGGCGTTGCTGGTCGTAGCGCAACAATATCCTCGGGCGCGATAGTCTCGCCAGCCTGCATGTCTCTGGCAAACCGGAGTCCGCGTCGCTGAATAATGACCGTCTCTTTCTCATTTTCCGCGACGAGCTTTGTTGATGAGCCAAGCGCTGCCTCGAGGTCCCGGGTTCGATCCACCATCTCGCGCCAGGTAGAAGGAGTCATCGAAAAGTGATGATCAGGGCCTTCCTTATTCACATCATCGGTGAAGTGCTTCTCAATTATGCGGGCCCCCATTGCCACAGCACCCAACACAGTCACATGACCATGGGTGTGATCCGAGAGCCCTAGCACCGCGTCCGGAAACCTTTCCCGGTATGTGCCCAACACGTTGAGGTGAATGTGGTTGAGGTTCTCACTCACCCCGGTGTAGTTGGTGTTGCATTGCATCACGGAATACGGAACGCCATGTCGAGCAATC
>CAZPBS010000043.1:0-1162 GCA_964584925.1 uncultured Microbacteriaceae bacterium | reverse complement strand
TCCTTGTAAACCTCGTAGACGCTCCTCGACCACGAGGCCTGATGAGACTGCTGGCCCCCAAGTTCCCGAAATCCTTTATCACTCACGATGTAATCAGCGCGAAAATGCTGAAACTTTGCAGCATCAGCACCCGCTTCTTTAGCTAGGGTCATCAGCTCGAGGGCTCGATCCAAGACTCCATCGTGGTTTGCCGCAACATCGGCTATGAAGTAGGTGGGACTCGATTCGCCCACACTCTTTCCTGCGATCTCCATGGCGCCCCTCACTTCTCGCTTGCTCCAAAGTAATCCATGAGTGCGTCTCTCTCAGCAAGAGCTCGCTTGACACCTGCCTCGGTGCTCGGCATCGGATTCCCCAAAACATCCTTAATCTTTGCCGTGGAAAGACTCAAGTTCTGGCCCCGCTTGGCAAGTCCCTTCGCCTCGCCCAGTACACCGGCTGCCATGGAATCTGCGGAGAGCCCCGTATACCGAGCCACGATGCGACCAAATTCATACTTGGATAAAGGGGTAGCAGAGACAGTATGGAAAATCCCCGATTCCCCTCGCTCGACGAGTGCCATCATCGCGTCGACCAGATCCCCCATATAGAGACTCGAGACGACATAGTCCTGAAAACCTGTAATCGTGGTGCGACGCGTGAACGAGTTCACAAAGAAATCGAGGATTCCCGAGCTCCCACTCTGGGACCATCCGAAAAAGTTCACCCTCAAGACCAATGCTTCCGGGTTCGCAGTAAGCACAGACTTCTCTCCCCGCACTTTTGTGATGCCATAGACAGACTCCGGATTGGATGCATCCTCTTCGACGTATAGCTCAGAGTTCTTGCCATCAAAAACCGCGTCAGTCGATATGTGCACAAAACGACTGCCGGATTCCCGCGCAGCCGAAGCCCACAATCCTGGGAATACGGAGTTCACGGTCTCCGCAGTATCGGGATCTTGCTCGCAGGCTTCGTGCGATGCCACGGCAATCGCATTGATTACGAGATCGTAATCACCTCCCTGAATAATCTCTGCAAGATTATTCAGGTCCGACACAACAGTGTTGTGGCGAAAATAAGGGATAGCGCGCCTCGATACCCCGAATACGTCATGTCCTATTCCCCGGAGGGCGAAGCCCAGGTAAGAGCCCAGGAAGCCTGAGGCTCCAAGGACAAGGAC
>CAZPBS010000042.1:0-9664 GCA_964584925.1 uncultured Microbacteriaceae bacterium | reverse complement strand
CGCCTCCTAGGCGAAGGGCAGTTTCTTTCCCGCGAGGGACTCTCCACCTCGAACAATCGCCTCAGCGACGCGGGCAATCTCTCGTGCTGTCGGCGAATCGGGATCACTCAGTACCAGGGGCACTCCTGCGTCCCCCGCTTCACGAAGCTCCGGTGAGAGTGGAACGCTCCCCATCAACGGAACGCCGAGCCTGGTGGCGGTCTCGTCACCACCTCCGGAACCGAAAACGTCCAGGACACTCCCATCCGGAAGAGTGGTGGCAGACATGTTTTCGATAACGCCGAGAACCTTCTGTCCGGTCTGGCGTGCGACATCACCGGAGCGCCAGGCGACGTCCGCCGCAGATTTCTGCGGAGTCGTGACCACCACAATCTCTGCGTGGGGGAGTAGCTGTCCCACGGAGATGGCGATATCTCCCGTTCCGGGCGGGAGATCAAGGAACAGAAAATCAAGGTCCCCGAAATAGGCCTCCGTCAAGAACTGCTCCAGAGTTCTGTGGAGCAGAGGCCCTCGCCACGCCACTGCTTGATCGGTTTTTAGGAACATCCCAATGGACAGAATCTTCATGTCAAAGGCGACGGGGGGCAAGATCATGTCATCAATGCGTGTAGGGGTGGAGCCTTGCAGGCCCACAAGACCTGGGATGGAAAACCCAAATACGTCGGCGTCGATAATTCCTACGCGAAAGCCTTGCTTCGATACGGCCGCGGCAAGATTCACGGTGATCGAGGATTTGCCCACGCCACCTTTGCCACTGGTGATCGCGATGACCCGGGTGAGGGAGTCGGGGGTGAACGCTCGATGGGTTTTTGTCTTGGACCGGAGTCTCGTGATCAGACCCTCACGACGCTCGGGGCTCATCACCCCCATCGAGAGCTCGACGGTGAGGCCTTCAGAGGCTGATTCCAGTGCCTGCCTCACATCGCGCTCAATAGCCGCGGCGGCTGGACATCCGACAATCGTGAGCAGAACACTCACGGTGACAGCGGTGTCAGAGACGTCGACGCTCTCCACCATGTCGAGCTCGGTGATGGGAGCCCGAAGCTCGGGGTCTATGACGGTGGAGAGAGCTTGGTGGATGGTTTCGATCGATACCGCCACGAAACCCCCTCAGACTGCGCTGATGTCAAGCCTAAGCCAGGGGAGTGTGAGAATGGTGGGGTGAGCCAGACCAATCGCTTCGGAGGGCGTCGATCAGACGCTGGTTTTCGCATACCCGAGGGTGAAACGCTCGCGACCTTCCCTGGTTATCCCGAGGCTCAGGCATTGGTGAATTCTCTTGTCACCAAGGGTGTTCCCGCCCAAGCGCTCTCCATCGTGGGTGCGGATGTAACGCTGGTGGAGCGCGTCACCGGAAAGATTGGCTATGGTCGGGCGGCGCTGTCCTCAGCGATGAGTGGCTCATGGCTGGGGGTTCTCGCGGGATTGGTGTTCGTCATCATTAGCCCCACGGATGTCATCACCCCGATTGTCGGAGGTCTTTTCATTGGAGCCGGAGTGGGCATGGTTGCGGGAATGCTGATCTTCACCTTCTCCACAGGGCCCAAGCGTCTCTACCGATCTCTGCAGCAGGTCATTGCTCAGTCCTATCGGGTGGTGGTGGACACTCAGCAACACTCCCAGGCCGTGACGGCCATGGAGTCACACGAATCTGACAGTGATTCCTAATGGACGAACCAGAGGACCAGGATCTGCGTGACGCGCTGTCCAGTGGCAATGTGGGAAACATTGCCACCTGGCTCGAAGAGCGCGCCCCTCACGACATTGCTGAAGAATTTACGCGGTTAGATTCGGTCCAATCCGCACTGGTTTGGCGGCTGCTGAACCGGGATCGAGCGCTCGAGGTTTTTGAAGAGCTGGGCGTTCAGGAGCAGCAAGAGCTGCTCAATGGAATGCGTGACCAGGCTTTCCGAGAAATCTTGGAATCCATGGATCCTGACGATCGAGCCCGCATGCTCGGCGAAGCCCCAGCGACATTCGCCCACCGCGTTCTTCAAGGACTGAGTCCCAAAGAACGTGCCATGACGGCCTCACTGCTGGGCTACCCCGAGGACTCTGTTGGTCGTGTGATGAGCCCCGAGGTTGTCACCATCCCGGAGTCCACTCCGGTTCCGGAGATCGTGAGAGTTATCAAGCGCAAAGGCCAAGATGCCGAGACGATTGACATCTTGGCCGTTGTGGATCGCTCCCGCAAGCTTGTCGGTGTGATGGAGCTGAGCCAAGTCGTCATGGCTGATGAGGAGCTCACCGCGGGTGATCTCGCCGATGAGAACGCTCCCACGCTCGCAGTCACTGATGATGCGGAGTGGGCTGCCCGATTGGTGCAGGAAACCAACCGATTGGGTTTGGTTGTCGTCGACTCTGAAAACCGCGTGCTGGGTGTTCTGACAGTCGATGATGCTTTGGAGCTCATCGAAGAGGCGGACACCGAGGACGTTGCGAGGCAGGCTGCGACCTTGCCCTCCTCTGGTCACTATCTCTCTGCCAGCCCGGTTCGACTAGCTGGGTTGCGCGTCGTCTGGCTATTGATTCTGATTGTCGCTGCCACCTTGACGGTCTCGGTTCTGCAGTTGTTTGAGACCTCGCTGGAAGCGGTGACCGCTCTAGCGCTCTTTATTCCTCTGCTGGTCGGGACCGGAGGAAACGTCGGGGCTCAGGCCGCCACGAGTGCTGTGCGGGCACTCGCAGTGGGTGAGGTGAGACCCTCCGATGCATTGCGAGTTGCATGGCGTGAATCTCGAGTGGGATTGCTGCTCGGTTTGGTACTTGGATCTCTGGCGTTCGCGGCTGGCTGGATTGTGGCGGGAGTACCAGTCGGACTTGTGGTGGGAATCTCCGTCATCCTCGTCTGTATTTGGGCAGCCACAGTGGGCTCCTTGATGCCGTTGATGGCCCGCGCCCTCAACATTGACCCTGCGGTTATCTCTGCCCCGTTAGTGACCACCCTGGTTGATGCGACAGGTCTTGTGATCTATTTCCTTGTTGCAGGACTAGTGCTCGGCATCTAACTGGGGATAACTTTCGCCACCACTGAGGCCATCACGCCACAGTGGTCTTATGCGCACTGTGCTGGGCGAGACGGCCCCCACCCTTGATGACTTGGTCCAGAACCCCTCGCTTGAGGAGGTCTGGATTAACGGCCCCGACCAAGTATTCGTCGCCGAGAGTGGGGTTTCACGAGCTGTTCCTATGAGTCTCTCCGCGATAGAGATTCGGGGCTTTGTCGAGCGAGTTCTTCGTCAGACTGGTCGTCGCGTTGATGTGTCGAGCCCTTTTGTGGATGCGTCCTTGCCTGATGGGTCTCGGTTGCACGTGGTCATCCCCGACATCACCAAAGCCCACTGGTCGGTCAACATTCGGAAGTTCTCCCAGTCTCTTCGGGGGAGCCACCGTCTTGTTGCTGGTGATGGTGCTGGGCGTTGTGGGAGCATCATCGCTCTTGGTGGAGAGGCAGAGGCTCTATTCCCTCGCCGATGGGGCTGCCGTGTTTGCCTCCGAGAATTTTGACCCCGCCCTGGTCTCGAGGGTAAATTCCAGGCCCCGAGCGCCTCTCACTTCGAATCGGGTGCGCCAGTCGGCCAGCGAGTTCCTCCAACGGGTCAGCTCAGAAGGTCTTGACGGGGTGCTAGTCGAGTCCGCCCACACCCCTGATGGTTGGCATGCGGAGGTGACTCTCTCCAGCGTCTGGTCGCCACCGTTGGTGTCAGAATTCTTCCCCGACTCTCTTCGGATTCGAGTGGAGGCAAGGGCACAGACCTTTCTTCGGTGACGTCTCTCGGCATACGTGGAGCTTTGTCTGTGACTATTGCCGGCATGACAGACATCACTGGAGCGTCAATCCTTGTCGTGGGAGCAACTGGCGGTCTCGGCCGCGAGATTTCTCGTCTTCTTGCGGAGCGCGGAGCAGCACTGACCCTTGTCGCTCGAGATGAGGGGAGACTGACTGCGCTGGGTATCCCTGGAACGCTCGTGGCGGGTGATGTCACGCGGCCCGGAATTCCTGCCCACTGTGTTTCCAGCGCTGTGGCGGCACACGGAAAGCTTGATGGCGTCATTTTTGCCGCCGGTGCTGTGGCATTTGGTTCCGTGACCGACCTCTCCGATGAGGTCATTGAGCGCCTGTGGCAGGTCAACACGAGGGCGTGGATGAGTCTTTTGCGGGAAGCAACTCCTGCCCTGGCCGCCAGCGCTCAAGCGGGAGGCTCTCCCTTTGCTATGACTCTCAGCGGAGTGGTCGCTGAATCACCCACTGCAGGAATTGCTGCCTATTCGGCGGTCAAGTCTGCCCTGCATGCCTACGGTGTTGCCGCGGGGCGTGAACTGCGCCGCGCTGGTGTCCGCCTTGTGGATGCGCGCCCTGGTCACACCGAGACTGAGCTATCCCAACACCCCCTCGCGGGTGCAGCACCAGCGTTTGCCCCAGGTCTTGCACCAGCAGCGGTTGCTGCTCGGCTGGTGGAGGCCATTGCTGGCGATGAGAAAGATCTCCCGAGTTCCAGCTTCTAGGGCCTCGACTAGTCTGAAGGGGTTATGACAGACCTCGATGTTTCTGGGCGAATCAGCGCTCTTCGCTCGACTTTTTCCACCATCGAAGCTGTTGTGGATCCCGAGAGTCTCCGGGCAGAGATTGCTGTGCTGTCCGATCAGGCGTCAGCGCCTGGCCTATGGGATGACACAGACAACGCGCAGAAGGTGACCAGTGCGCTGAGTCACCGACAGAGTGAGCTCGCTCGTGTGAGCGATGTCGCCAGGCGTCTTGATGACCTCGATGTGTTGCTGGACATGGCGAAAGAGGCTGGCGATCAGGCGTCAGTCGACGAAGTTCACATGGAGCTTGATGAGTTGGAGCGGATTCTCGGGGAGATGGAGATCGCAACCCTGCTCGATGGTGAATATGACGCCCTACCGGCGATCATCACGATTAGAGCCGGTGCTGGTGGAGTGGATGCTGCGGACTTCGCGGAGATGTTGTTGCGCATGTATGTGAGGTGGGCTGACGCCCATGGGCACAGGGCCACAGTCCTCGACACCAGCTATGCCGAAGAAGCCGGCATCAAGAGCGCAACGATCGAGATTGATGCTCCCTACGCGTTTGGGATTTTGAGCGTGGAGGCGGGAACCCACCGCTTGGTTCGGATGAGCCCCTTCAATTCAGCGGGCAAGCGCCAAACCTCGTTCGCAGCCGTCGAGGTGGTCCCCCTCATGGAGGAGGCAGCAGAAATCGAGATTCCAGAATCAGATATTCGCGTTGACGTGTTCCGATCGTCAGGTCCGGGAGGGCAATCGGTGAACACCACGGACTCTGCCGTCCGGATAACCCATATCCCCACCGGGATTGTGGTGAGTTGCCAGAACGAGAAAAGCCAGATTCAAAACCGTGCAGCTGCGCTGCGGGTATTGACGAGCCGTTTGCTTCTCCTGCAGCGCGAGGAAGAGGCAGCGAAGAAGAAGGAGCTCGCGGGGGTCATTACGGCTAGTTGGGGAGACCAAATGCGCAGCTATGTTCTTGCTCCCTATCAGATGGTCAAAGACCTCCGATCGGAGTATGAAGTGAACAACCCGAGTGCTGTGTTTGACGGCGATTTAGACGGGTTTTTGCAGGCGGGAATCCGTTGGCGCAAAAGCGCTGACCGGGTGTCGTAAGGGGGTTTCGAGGCGCCTCGAATCTAGGCTTGAGGCGCCATGATTCTCTTTGAAGATGTCTCCAAAATGTATCGGGGTGCGCCGAAGCCCGCCCTGAGTAATGTCAGTATCGATATCGGTGCGGGCGAATTTGTCTTCCTGGTAGGAGCTTCTGGTTCCGGTAAATCAAGCTTTTTGCGCCTCATTCTGAAAGAGGAGAGACCGAGTAGCGGGAATGTCCACGTGTTGGGTCAAGACCTCAGACGGATTCCTAGTCGGAAAGTCCCCCAGTTCCGTCGAAGCCTCGGAGTCGTATTCCAGGATTTCCGTCTACTGCCCCAGAAGACGGTCTTCGATAACGTCGCATTTTCGTTGCGCGTTATCGGCAAGAGTGCTGGATTCATCCATGAGGCGGTCCCCGACATTCTCCAAACAGTCGGTCTCGCGGCAAAAGCCAAGAACTACCCTCACGAACTGTCCGGTGGCGAACAGCAGAGAGTGGCCATTGCTCGTGCTGCTGTGAACAAGCCGGCCATCATGCTGGCCGATGAGCCCACAGGAAACCTGGACCCTGCCACCAGTGCTGGAATCATGAACGTGCTCTCGCGCATTAATGCGTCGGGAACCACCGTCATCATGGCAACCCACGATTCAGGCATTGTGAACCAGATGCAGCGCCGGGTTATTGAGATTGCTGGCGGACGTATCGTCCGTGATGAGCACCAGGGTGGTTATGAGACCAGTGCCATTCCTTTGGGCGAGATGGACACCGCTCCGATTCCGGTGATTACTGAGGAAATGGCGATGGCGGACCCCACACCGATTCGTCCCAACACGACGTCTGATCCGGATGACATTGCCGCCCCGTTCCCCTGGGAGCTGCGGGCGTGAGACTGGGCTTTGTCCTTCGAGAAGTAGGAACAGGCCTTTCCCGCAATTTCTCGATGGTGGTCTCCATCATCCTGGTGACCTTTATTTCGCTGACTTTTGTGGGAACAGCAATTTTGTTGCAGGCCCAAATCAACCAGATGAAGTCGTTCTGGTTTGATCGAGCCCAGGTCGCCATCTATATGTGTACGGACTTTTCCACCCTGGGTGGCTGTGACCAGCTGGCAGCAAGCCCGGACCAGAAGCTCGCTATTGAGCAGCGCCTGGAGTCCGCCACCCTCGCGCCGTATATCGACCGGTTCTACTTTGAAGACCGCGACCAAGCTTTTGAGAATTTCCGTGAGCAGTTCAAAGACAGCGCTGTGGTGGACCTGGTCTCGCCTGAGCTTCTGCCGGAGACTTTCTGGGTGAACCTGGTGGACCCTGAGCAAAGTGAGCTGATCTTTGAATCGATTGCGGGACTCCCTGGCGTGGAGAGCGTGATTGACCAGCGAAGCTACCTGGATCAAATCTTTGCGCTTCTGAACGCCGGGAGCCTCACCGCTGTCGCGGTCGCATCGTTGATGCTCGTGGCCGCTGCCCTGCTGATTGCCACCACAATCCGTTTGAGTGCCTTCTCGAGGCGGCGAGAACTTGCCATCATGCGCCTGGTGGGGGCATCCAACCGCTTCATCCAGACACCATTTGTACTGGAGGGAATTGTTGCGGCCGCCCTGGGTGCTGCCCTCGCCTCCGTTGCAGTGTGGAGCATCGTCCGATTCTTTGTCCAGGGCTACTTGACCGAAGCGTTGCCTACTACGGTGTTCGTGACCAGCGCTGATGCATTCGCAACGATGCCTTTCCTGTTCGCTACCGGAATCGGCCTTGCAGTAGTCGCTTCCTACATCTCGATTACCCGTTATCTCCGCGCCTAAGCGCTCAACACTCCCTAGGGCCGCAGAGACCCCTGGCGCTAGACTGTGGGGCTGGTCCAGCGCTCTGTGGCGCGGGAGAGCATGGTCCCTGGCATTGACGAAGGAGGTGGCACCATGGCGAGAGAAAACGGCGAGAAGGTGGTGGCCACCAATCGCAAAGCGCGGCACGACTATTCCATTGAGGACACCCTTGAAGCGGGCATTGTCCTGACGGGGACCGAGGTGAAGTCGTTGCGGCAAGGGCGTGCGTCACTTGTGGACGCCTACGCCACCATTGACGGCGGCGAGGCGTGGTTGGAGGCTGTCCATATACCCGAATACAACGAGGGAACTTGGACCAATCACCCCCCTCGACGAAAGCGCAAACTCCTTCTCCACAAGGACCAGATCGTGAAGCTTGCCCACCGGGTCTCCGCCGGGGGATACACATTGGTGCCCTTGCGCCTGTATTTCCTTGATGGCAGGGCGAAAGTGGAAATTGCGGTCGCCAAGGGTAAGCGGGAATACGACAAGCGCCAGACGCTGCGCAAAAAGCAAGATGATCGTGAGGCCGCTCGCGCCATTGCCACAAGGCGCAAACTCGGCGACTAAGGCAAGCTTCGAGGCGTAGGCTGAGAGAAGCATGTCGAAGCTCTCAGGTCCTCCGGTGACCGAACCCATCAACCTCTCCGGCGATCGCACTAGATGGCGTGCCTACGCCGTCGCGGTGGGTGTCGCATCTCTGACGATTTTGGATCTCGCCAAGATCAACGTCGCTATTCCAGCGATCAGTGATGTTTTGGGGGCCGGGGCGACCGAGGTTCAACTACTGCTCTCCGGATTTGTGCTGGCCTTTGGCCTTCTGCTGGTGCCCTCCGGTCGTATCGGCGACCTCTACTCGAGGCGTTTCATGTTCTTGCTAGGTCTCATCCTCTTCACCCTGGCCAGTGCCGCGGGGACTTTCGCCCCCACCATTGAACTGCTGATCGCGGCACGAATTTTCCAAGGTTTTGCTGCAGGGATCTTGATGCCCCAGGTTTTGGGATTAGTGCAACAGCTCTTCCAGGGTCGCGAACGTGGCCAAGCCTTTGGTGTCTTTGGTGCAGTGATTGGACTCTCCACCGCTTTTGGGCCCACACTGGGCGGGCTCCTCGTGGGAGTCGGGGGAGAAGACTTTGGGTGGCGACTATTGTTCGCCATGAACATTCCCCTGGGAATGCTCGCATTTGTGATGGCGTTCCGCCTGTTGCCGAGAACTCAAGATAATTCCGGTGCGGTCCGAGACTTCGACCTGGTCGGCACCGCACTTCTGGGTCTCACCACGTTCTCGTTGATGTTGCCCTTTGTGTTGACGACTGGCACCGATGTTGATGATCCAGCCCGCTGGTGGTGGCTGGTCGTGATGGTTATCGCGGCAAGCCTTTTTCTGGTCTGGGAGAGGGCCTATCTAGCACGCGGGAAGGTCGCCATTATCGATTTTGAGCTCTTCAAGATTTCGACGTTCCGCAATGGGATTCTGATTTCCAGTTTTTACTTTGCTGCTCTCCCCGCGACCTTTATCGTCTTGACCCTCTTCTTGCAGCAAGGTTTGGGGTTCTCTCCGGTGGTCGCGGGAATGGTGACAATCCCCTTTGCCCTTATCTCCGCGTATACCTCCTATCGCAGTGGCAAGGTGGTTCATAAGCGCGGGCGACCCCTGGTCGTCGTCGGGTTGTTGGCTGTCCTCGCAGGATTCGGCCTGGTGGTTCTCTCGTCGTTCACTGTTCCTGACTCCTTGATGCCTATTGCCGTGGCGATTGCCATGACAGTCGCGGGAGCGGGTGGAGGAGCGGTCATTTCTCCGAACCAGACCCTGATGCTCGAAGATATTCCTGTTGCTCAGGGCGGGCTGGCCGGGTCCCTCGCGCAGGTGGGGCAACGTATTGGTACGGCGATTGGTCTCGCTGCTGCCCTCTCCATGTTCTTCTATGTTCTGGCGGAAGAGGAAACACTGACTCAAAGCGTTCGCTACCACGATGCCTTCGCCGTTGCGGCATTAGTGGTCGTGGGACTCGTCAGTGTTGCCCTGGTGTTTGCTCTCTTGGACACTCGCGTGCGGAAATCCCACGAAACCCTAGCTAGTTCATAGGTCAGGGACCTATAGTTATGGGTGCCTAACCGGCATCAGGACATAACTAATTCCACAGCGCACCACCACGCTTCTCTCCCCTTCAGGGAGTGAAGGACCATGGGGATGATCGGTTTCGACATTGCTTGTGAGT
>CAZPBS010000041.1:0-9917 GCA_964584925.1 uncultured Microbacteriaceae bacterium | reverse complement strand
GGGTCCAGCCCTAGGCTTCCTACCAAGCACCGACAAGGGAGAGTTATGTCAGACAAAGAACTCAGCTGGCGCTTTATCGAAGAGCGCGTGGGTGAGGACGCTGACATTGAGCGCGCTCGCAAAGCTTCCCTCGAACACGGAGTTGACCCCATCACGGCTAGTGCCGGTCAATACATCGCCACCATCGCCACCTCACTGAACGCCACCAGCATCATCGAGGTGGGAACAGGGCTTGGCGTGGGAACACTGTGGCTCGCCCAAGCCTGTCCTGATGCCCACATCACTTCCATCGATTCCGAACTTGATCACCACGTGAGTGTTCGCGAGATTTTGACGGAATCGGAGATTCCTTCGTCGAGGGTGCGCCTGATTACCGAAAAAGCCCTTGACGTCCTCCCCAAAATGAACGAGGCCAGCTACGACCTCGTCGTTATCGATGCAGACTTCCAGAATGTGCAGGCCTATGTTGACCACGCACTATCGCTCGTGAAGCCACGGGGAAGCGTCATTGTTGTCGGAGTTCTGGGAGATGATTTGGTCGCCGATCCCGCCAAGCGAGACGACAAGACATCGACCTATCGCTGGCTACTGAAAGCTCTCGAGGACCGTGACGACTTCGTACATACGGTCAACTTGATCGGCGATGGACTCGTCCACATCGTCCGATTACCCTAGCTCCGGGTTACTTTCCGAGAGCCCCTGCCAGCTGGTCGTGAAGCTCCTGCGCTTCGGCGTCATTGACCGAAACCACGAGACGTCCTCCACCTTCTAGAGGGACCTTCACAATAATCAGACGGCCCTCTTTGACAGCCTCCATGGGTCCATCACCGGTTCTGGGCTTCATTGCTGCCATGACAGGGTTCTCCTCATAGATTCGCTACAAACCCCTATTATCCCCGAAAAGACGGGCCAAGGAAAATCCGGTCAGGAGGGGTGTGCACTCAGCCAGGCCTTGAGGCCCTGATAGCAAGCCTCAATATCGGCAATGTCAACACGTTCGTCGTCAGCATGGGCTAATGAGGGATCTCCTGGCCCGTAATTCAGTGCCGGTGTGCCCCACTGGCCAAACCGAGCAACATCTGTCCAGCCAAATTTCGGTGCAACCTCAGCATTCACAGCTCTCACAAAGTCCTGCACGAGCGAATTATTCAGCCCTGGCCTCCCGCCGGGGGCCTCGTCCACTACAACGACGTCGTAGTCATGAAAGAGCTCTCTGAGGTGAGCAATGGCCTCATCGATGGACTTATCCGGGGAAAATCGGTAATTTACGGTCACCGTGCAGAGGTCTGGAATCACGTTGCCGGCAACTCCACCGGTTATCCCCACCGCATTCACACCTTCTCGATAAGAAAGCCCATCAACCTGGATTGTTGCTGGCTGATAGGCGACGAGTCTCTCAAGAATTGAGGACGCACGATGGATAGCGTTCTCCCCCATCCACGAGCGTGCTGAGTGCGCACGAGTTCCTTTAGCGCTCACCTCAACACGGAGAGTCCCATTGCAGCCCCCCTCAACGACTCCATTACTGGGCTCCCCCACAATGGCCACATCACCCACGACCCAATCCGGGTGGGCAGCACCAAAAAGCCCGAGCCCATTCCTGGCGCTCTCGACTTCTTCGTTGTCATAAAAAATCCACGTCACGTCGAGCGAAGGATTAGTCATCTCCACGGCGAGCTTGAGCCCGATGGCAACGCTGGATTTCATATCCACAGACCCTCTGCCCCAAAGCACGCCATCACGGATGGCGCCGACATCATTGCCATGGGCAGGGACGGTATCGATGTGTCCAGCCCACACGATTCTGGAAGGTCGCCCCACGGAAGTCCTGGCCGCAACTGTGTTGCCTTCTCGAATGACCTCAAGATGAGTACAGCCACGAAGCAAAGCCTCAATTGCGTTCGCGAGATTCGCTTCATCCCCGGAGGGGCTTGAGATATTCACCAGTGTGGCGGCGAGGTCCCCCACCGGCACACCCGCATCGAGCGCAATGGGGGCGATGGACATGCGCTCCAGTGTAATGGGGGCCATGGAGCCCGGTACCCTGGCTCTATGGACTCAGGAGCATCACGGGCGTGGGGCTATGGCATTGCCACCATTTCCACCGACTCCAACACCGTGCTGGACACCTGGTTTCCAGACCCCAGGCTCGGTCAACCCCCTTCGGGTTTCGATCCTCACCTTATTCCCTCCGATCTCGCCGCACTCGAGGGACCCGATGACTCCCGAGGGGTTCTGCACACTGGTGTGACCACGGTCATCGAGCTTGATTCTCCGCCACAGTCCACCTCCGATGCCTACCTGCGACTGCACCTCTTGAGCCATTGCCTGGTCGCCCCACATTCGCTGAACCTGGACGGCATCTTCAATTTGCTACCCATTGTGGCGTTCACCACCAGAGGCCCGGTCGCACCAGAGTTTTATAACCAAAACAGACGGGCACTGATGGCGTCTGGGGCAATCGTGACGAGTCTGGACCGATTCCCACCCCTCCTGAACTACGTCACCCCACCTAGAGTGCGCATCGCTGATGCGTCGAGGGTTCGACTCGGTGCTCACTTGGCGCCTGGAACCACCGTGATGCACGAGGGTTTCGTGAACTTCAACGCAGGAACACTGGGCGCCAGCATGGTCGAGGGTCGCATTTCGCAAGGGGTCGTCATTGGCGATGGAACCGATATTGGCGGTGGGGCATCCATCATGGGAACCCTGTCAGGAGGGGGAAAAGAAGTCATCTCTGTGGGACAGCGATGCTTACTCGGGGCTAATTCGGGCATCGGTATCTCACTCGGAGATGATTGCGTCGTTGAGGCTGGGCTCTATGTGACGGCGGGCACGAAAGTGCAGGTTGTCGGGGCTGGCGCCTCCAGCGAGGTGAAAGCTGGTGAGCTCAGCGGACGCTCAAATCTTCTCTTCAGACGTAATTCACTGTCGGGTTCGGTCGAGGTAATATCCCGGGACGGTCGCGGTGTTGAACTTAACAGCGACCTCCATGGCTAGCGCTTTGGCCAATCCCTCGCGGCTGGACCGACATACAACTGCTGAGGACGACCAATCTTGGTGTTGGGATCTGAATTCATTTCTCGCCAATGGGCAATCCAGCCCGGTAAACGACCAATCGCGAACAGGACGGTGAACATTCGAGTGGGGAATCCCATCGCCTTGTAAATCACCCCGGTATAGAAGTCGACGTTGGGGTACAGCTTTCGCTCAATGAAGTACTCATCAGCCAGTGCGATTTCCTCGAGCTCCTTTGCGATACCCAGCAGTGGGTCCTGGATTCCCAGCTGGCCGAGAACCTCGTCGGCGCTCTCCTTGACAAGTCGCGCTCTCGGGTCATAGTTCTTGTAAATGCGGTGGCCGAAGCCCATGAGACGAATTCCGTCCTCTTTTCGCTTGACCCGCTCCACAAACCTCTGCACGCCTTCTCCGGAATCGCGAATTTCCGCGAGCATGGAGAGGACAGCTTCATTAGCTCCACCATGAAGCGGACCAGACAGCGCATTAATCCCAGCCGATACTGAGGCAAACAGGTTTGCCTCAGTAGAGCCCACCATTCGCACGGTCGAAGTCGACGCGTTTTGTTCGTGGTCTTCATGCAGAATCAGCAAACGATCGAGCGCTTTCACCAGGACCGGGTTTGCCACGTATGGTTCTGCCAGTAGTCCAAAGTTCAACCACAGGAAGTTCTCCACAAAGCCCCTAGAGTTATCGGGATAGAGGAAAGCTTGACCGATGCTCTTTTTGTGGGCGTAGGCGGCTATCACCGGTAGCTTCGCCAACAGACGAATAGTGGACATCTCGATTTGCTCGGGGTCGTGCACACTCAATGAGTCGCCGTAGTAGGTGGACATGGCACTGACCGCAGCGGAAAGCACAGACATGGGGTGAGCGTTATGGGGAAGCGCGTCAAAGAGTCGCTTCAGGTCCTCGTGGAGAAGGGTGTGATGGCGAATACGGTCATCAAACTCTTCTAGCTCGCGTGCTGTGGGCAGTTCCCCATTGATGAGAAGCCACGCAACCTCCAAAAAAGTTGAATTCTGGGCTACATCATCAATCGCGTAGCCGCGATAGCGCAGAACACCCTCATCTCCATTGATGTAGGTAATCCCTGAGCTTGTAGACGCCGTATTAACAAATCCATGGTCGAGAGCGGTGAAGCCGGTCTCTTTGGTCAGGGTGGAGATATCGATGCTGGGAGCACCCTCCACGGAGGGAACAACCGGAAACTCTGCTGTTCCACCCGGTCCCGTGAGTGAAACAGTGTCAGGTGAGTCAGTCATTAGTCCCTCCTTCGACAGCGCATCCGTTACAGCCTAGAGGACCGGTGAAGCACTGGCTAAGGTGTCTACGAAATACGCCTGCTCATTGTTGAGAACTAACAAATCTAGGTTGAAAGCCTAGCCCCAAGGGCTTCTGCATGCTTATCCGAGACCGTCAGAGCAACCCGGACATGTCGCTCTCCACCTTCTCCATAGAACGATCCGGGGGCCACAAGGACACCGCGCTGGGCAAACCACGAAAGGGTGTCCCAGCAGTCCTCGTCTCTGGTGACCCATAAGTAGAGTCCAGCCTCGCTGTGGTCAACCCGAAAATCCGCAGCTAGAAGGGCTTGCCTCACCATTTGGCGCCGACCTCGATAGATCTCCTTCTGAGCTGCTACGTGCGTATCGTCGCCCAGCACTGCACCAAGTGCTGCCTGAATCGGTGCAGGCATGATGAGCCCAAGGTGTTTCCGTACCCCAAGGATTGTCTGGATAAATTCCCCATCACCTGCAACAAGGGCTGCTCGATATCCCGCAAGGTTGGACTGTTTGCTTGTCGAATACAGAGCAAGTGCCCCAGAGCGATCACCCTGGACAACCCTGGAATCGAGTAACGAAGGCACGTCGTGAGCTTCCCAGCCAAGCTCTGCATAGCACTCGTCACTGGCAATCACAGCGCCCAACTCTCTCGCAGCCACCAGTGCGTCTCGGAGATAGTCGACATCTCGTACCTGGCCTGTGGGGTTTCCCGGAGAGTTCAGCCACACGAGCTTCGTTTCTCGTGGCCACTGTGCTGGATCATTTGAGGCGACGACCCTTGCTCCCACGACATGTGCCCCAATCGCATAGGTGGGGTAGGCAATCTCAGGGATGACGACAGTGTCACCCGAGGACAAACCGAGCAGAGTGGGCAGAAGACCCACCATCTCCTTTGAGCCGATCGAGGGAATAACCTCCCGCTCGCTGAGCGGGCCCGTACCGCGTCGACGCTCCCACCAGTTCGCCATTGCCTCGACGAGCTCAGCGCTCCCTGCTGTCAGCGGATACGACGGCGCTTGCGAAGCCTCCTCGAGAGCCTCGGGAGCCACGGCGGGTGAAGGATCAACCGGTGAGCCCACGGACAGGTCAATGAGACCCTCCGGGTGCGAGGCCGCCCGCTGACGATAGGGAGCAAGAGAATCCCAGGGGAAATCGGGGAGCGAGAGGCTCACAAGAGTCTAGTTCTGTGGAGGCAGGGCTGACACGACTGGGTGATCGTGATGAATCACTCCGACCTTGGCGGCACCGCCTGGTGATCCCACCTCGACAAAGAACTCGACGTTAGCGGTGTAGTACTCCGACCATTGTTCTGGAAGGTCGTCTTCGTAATAGATCGCCTCCACGGGACAGACGGGCTCACAGGCTCCGCAATCGACGCATTCATCCGGGTGGATGTAGAGCATCCGGTCACCCTCATAAATGCAATCCACCGGACACTCATCTATGCAAGCGCGATCTTTCACATCAACACACGGAAGGGCAATTACATAGGTCACAGCGGGTGGGTCCTCTCGGAACGTGCTAGACCACCATCTTAACGGGTTGCCCTGGATGGAAACCTCGGCCACGCTATCGCTCCCACGACCAGCAGGGCGGCTCCAGCGAGCAGAACAAGTCCCGCCGTGTCTGCAATGATCAACACAGATCCGTTGCCATCGACCCCCGCAAGAAGCATGAGTGCTCCGACTAGTCCGACACTCGTCCATATGATGGGGGACCGCTCACCAAACAGTGTTCGAACGCCCGCCACCGCCAACGCGATGATGAGCAAAACCACGATGAGTCCCCAGGGGAACAGAATCGAATGGTAGAGACTAGCCGCGGTCCCGACGATGGCCCCGAGAAATAGAGCCCCTGCAGACCTCACAATCCTCATAATCAGAGGAGAACCTGTCACTGATCCAGTCTTTGCATCCACCCGTGAGGGTCGTTGGCGCGACCATACTGAATGTCAATGAGCTGTGACCGCAAAGCCATAGTCACATTACCAAGAGGTGCATCCGCCGACCCGATGGTGAAATCCGGAGCCTTAAGCAGACCAATTGGCACTACCGTCGCAGCCGTACCACAGGCAAAAGCCTCCGCAATGTCTCCCGAGGCTGCTCCCTCTCGCCACTCATCGATAGTCACGGGTCGGCGCTCGATCGTATGCCCGGCATCCTCTGCGAGCTGCAGTACCGAATCTCTGGTGATTCCCTGCAGGATTGTCTCGCTGTGAGGGGTCACTAACGTTCCGTCCTTGTAAACAAGGACCACATTCATGCCACCTAGCTCTTCGAGGAAACGACCCTCTTCCGAGTCCAAGAACAACACCTGCTTACAGTCGTTGTCCGCCGCCTCCATCTGAGCAATCAAGGAGGCGGCATAGTTGCCCCCCGCTTTTGCGGCACCCGTTCCACCCTTACCGGCCCTGGAATAGTGGGTAGAGAGCCAGATAGACACCGGGCTCACGGTATCTCCGAAGTAGGGCCCCACTGGTGAGGCGATGAGGTAGAACGCAACCTTCTTGGCGGGCCTCACCCCGAGGAATGCCTCTTTGGCAAACATGAAGGGCCGGATATAAAGCGAAGTCTCGGGGGCGCTCGGAACCCAGGACCCATCGACGGCAATCAGTTCTTTCAACGCTTGCAAAAAGTACTCGACCGGAAGCTCCGGAAGGGCCATCCTTCTAGCCGAGCGCTGAAGACGCAGGGCGTTCTGGTCAGGTCTGAACGTCCAAATGGAACCATCCTCGTGACGGTAGGCCTTCATACCTTCAAAGATCTCCTGCCCGTAATGAAGGACAGAAGCCGCGGGATCTAGAGGTATAGGCCCATAGGGCTGAACCCGTGGGCGATGCCACCCACCCTTCTCTGACCAGCAGATATCGACCATGTGGTCGCTGAACACCGTTCCAAAGACAGGATTAGCCAGAATGGCGTCACGTTCTTCATCGGAGCGTGGGGCCGGGTTCGGCGTGACATGGAACTGAAGATCCGGTGTTGCCATCGGGAGCGAAATCGCCATAGAAGTCTCTCTGGAGTGCGGAACTTTGGTACGAATACTGGACAGCCTACTGGCATCCGTCAGCTAAGGAACAGAGTCTTCTAGGCCAGAAGCGCCCGAATCGCCTCACCTATCTCCGAGGTTTTTCGGGAATCCCTGTCACCTGCACGCTCGGCAACGTCGGCTCGCACTGCGTCGACGATTCGCCCTGCCAACTGGGGGAAGCCCTGGTGTTCGAGCAAGAGCGCCACCGACATAATCGCCGCTGCGGGGTCTGCTTTTCCTTTCCCCGCGATATCGGGCGCTGAGCCATGAACGGGCTCAAACATACTGGGGAAGGAACCACTGGGGTTCAGGTTCGCAGAAGCAGCCAAACCGATGCCACCTCCGACCGCACCAGCGAGATCAGTGATGATGTCGCCGAAAAGATTGTCAGTGACGATCACATCAAAGCGCTCAGGATCTGTGACCATGAATATTGTTGCCGCATCGATGTGGAGGTAGTCCACCTCGACACCTTCGTACTCTGCATGAATCTCTCGAACAACACGAGACCATAAGTTTCCTGCATGAACCAAGACATTCGTCTTGTGGACGAGAGTCAACTTATTCCGCCTCGTCGTGGCCAGCTCGAAAGCAAATCGAACGACCCGGGAGACCCCGTGGGCAGTGTTCACCGACACTTCGGTCGCAATCTCTTCAGGCGTTCCCACTCGAAGCGCGCCGCCATTACCCACATAGGGACCTTCGGTTCCCTCTCGGACTACGACGAAATCAATGACTCCAGGGCTTGAAAGCGGTGACTCGACGCCAGGGAACAAGACGGTAGGTCGCAAATTGACATAGTGGTCGAAGGCGAACCGAAGCTTCAGCAAGAGTCCCCGCTCGATAATCCCACCCTGCAACTTCGGGTCTCTCGGATCTCCCCCTACTGCTCCCAAAAGGATGGCATCATGACCGGCTAGTTTCTGGAGGGTCTCTTCCGAGAGGATTTCGCCGGTCTCCAGATAGTGAGCAGCCCCCAGTGAATAGGTGGTCTCTCGGACGTCTAGGACACCCGCAGTGACTGCTTTGATTGTCTCGACTGCTTCTGCTATGACCTCAGGCCCAATACCATCCCCGGGGATTACAGCAAGATTGAGCGACTGTGTCATGGCTTAAGCCTAGAGCGCGGAGGCAACTTTGCCCGATTCACGTGCTCGCACGATATGCCAGAGTGCTTCTCCGACCGCCCGGGCATCCTCAAGGCGATAAGGAGCACTGGTCTCTCCGCCTCCTACACGGATAGCAATATCTCGTTCCCCTAACACGGCAAACCCATCCTCATCCGTCCTATCATCGCCAGCAAATAAGACTGCATCTGGCTCGAAGCGCTCCCGTATATCGCGAATGCCATCGCCTTTCGTTGCTTCGTTAATCGAGCACTCCACAATTCCATGACCAGTCCGCACGACGAAGTCTCCATCCCAGCTCTCGCAGACCTGATGAGCAGCGCTCTCGGCTTGTGCGGCGATAGTCGGATCTACTCCCCTTGTATGGAGCGCTAAGCCAAAGGGCTTGCGCTCCAGTCTGGTTCCAGGATGTTGGTCGATGACTTCCTCAAAATCCCTAGCGAGGCCCTCTGGGACAAGCCACGGAGTGTCGTAGCTAGCGAACTCTCCTGGAGAGAGAACCTCGATGCCGTGGGATCCCACAAGAAACCACTCAGGAAGAGGATCTGCAACTCTCTTCACACTGTCGATAGCCCGTCCCGTGACCAAAGCAACCGCAACACCCTTCATGTGCGTGAGCTTCTCGAGGGCTTCCCGCGCAGAGTCAATCATTCGAGATTGTTCAGGATCATCACCGAGTGGTGCAAGGGTGCCATCAAAATCCAGGGCAATCAGAATTGTTTTCCGTTCAGCAAAGCTCGCCAGGGCGAGCGTCACATCAGGAGGGATTGCACCTGACATCACAAATCAATGATGTCGATGTGCGCCATGGTGCTCGCAGAAATTTCCTCAGCGACCGTGGCCAGAAGCTCGTCAGGAACCCGAGAGTCCACGGTGAGGACGCTCAAGGCGTGACCGCCCTTCGTGTCTCTGGCAATTTGCATACCGGCAATGTTGATATTGGCCTCTCCAAATGCTCGTCCATAGATTGCCACGATGCCGGGGCGATCTTCATACATCATGACGATGTGGTGCTCCGCCAGGGGAACTTCAACGTCATAACCGTTGACCTCCACAAGCTTTTCTGCCTGTCGCGCCCCCGTCAACGTCGCAGACGCTGAGACGCTGCGCCCATCACCCAAAACACCCTTGATACTGAGCAGGTTCCTATACTCATCACTTTGAGGGTCTGTCGACATGGAGACCGCGACTCCCCTGGCTTCAGCCAACAGGGGAGCATTGACATAGCTCACCTGCTCACTCACAATCCTGGAAAAAATGCCCTTGAGGGCAGCAAGCTTGAGGGCGCTCACGTCGTGCTCCACAATCTCGCCTCGAATCTCAACATGAATGCTGGCGATGGAGGCGTCACACAAGCCCACAAACACTTGACCGAGTTTTTCCATCAGAGGAATGCCAGGACGCACCGAAGGGTCAATGACTCCCCCGGCGACGTTGACCGCATCGGGAACGAGCT
>CAZPBS010000040.1:7298-10167 GCA_964584925.1 uncultured Microbacteriaceae bacterium | reverse complement strand
AGAAGACTTCTAAGTTTCTGACTCCGCCCCTACATCGCACTGTTTACAGGGTAGTAGGGGAGAGGGGTGTGGTCGTGCGATTGGCGTGCGATGAACTTCCAATCTTTATCGAGATGAGGAATAGCGTTGCTTCTCCTAGCTAGAGGGTATTTGCCCTCTGATTGTCCACGAGTACACCTCCGGCAAGCCCAGAAGTTCCTTCTCCGACTGCACGTTCGAACTCAACCCAAAAGCTTCTCTCACAGAGTCCAGAAAAGTGGAGGGCAGCGCCGTCGCTGTCCAATGTGCTTTCCACCTTGAATGCCGGAGATAACGCACATACCTAAAGCAGCTGCATCGCAAGGGCCAAGACGAGCACGGTGAACCAACCACCGAACTGACGAACCGCCACCGGTAGTTTCTCCCACCAGTGTTGGCCAAAACGCTCGTCGTGCCGGGCAAACAATTGCAGCGCGGTGTAGACAGCAACCATTGGGAGGAGAGACAACACAAAAATCATCGAGAATTTACTGCTTTCACCGTACAAAACGACGAGAGAAGCTTCCAAGACAACCTCGAGCACCAAAATTGTCGCGAAGGCAAAAAGGCCAAATGGCATCAACCGCCAGAGGGTCTTGCTCTGAGGAAGGATCCGCTCCGCGCGACTGAGCACCTGGGGAATAACCATTAGCGCTCCCGCGACCAGCGCAGATTCCCAGGTCGGCATGAATGATCCTGCCAAGAGCACAAACAGCCCAAACCGGAACACAAGCCAGATGATGCCTGCTCGATCGAGACGTGGGGCGGAAATTTCTTGGTCCCAGATACTGGCTGGGGTGTCTCCGCGCCGTGCCGCAACCACCTCTGCACCCACTCGAAGGAGAAGAATTCCGGAGACAAACATATGCACTGAACCCGTATAGCTAGCAATGGGCAGAGTCAACCCCGACAACGATGGCAACGCCCTCACTAGGAGGGAGGCAAGCCAGCCCGCAATGAGAGCAGCAACTAACGCTGACCCAAGAAGAGGAAATAGATGACTCCTGGTCGGACGCATCGAGGGACGGAATTCCCGAATGGAACGGGTCATCAAAGCCGGCGCACTCATGGCCAACAATAGCCCCATGACTGTGCGCCAATCAGACAGGAGAATGGGGTCGAATAGCTGGATTGACAAGAGAAAGAAAGTGATTCCCCCGAGTAAACCTGAGGCAGCATCAAGAGCACCGAGGCAAATAAGGGCGAGCATCACGCTAACTGGCGGCTGCATAACGCCCAAGTCATTCGTTAGGGCACCTACGCCCCCCAGAATTACCCCCGTGAGGGGGAACAGAATGTAGGCCCGGCGGAGCAAGATTCGCAGGTATTGAGAGTCATTTCCGACTCTGAGAAGGAGAGGAAGCTGAGAGATGCGGCGTTGAAATAGGGAGCCAATAAACTCTCGGGCGCGCCGCCCAATGGATTGTGGGCCCCTCGACCGGCGGGTGCCCAGCAAGCCTGAACTCCCGTCGGCAATCCCCACATCATCCTGAAGCGCTTGCCCACCACCACCAGCACCGGTGCCAGACTGGGATGACCCCGATCGACCTTGACCGCCACCCGAACCTGGGCCGGCCTGGCTCCCTCCAGTAGTGCCCCCCGCACGTTGCCCCCGAGAGTCGAAATCAGCCGAGGTGGCCGCATCGAGAGCATCTTCAGAAACATCCCGGAACTCAGAGGCCGTGGGCTCCCCATTACCTCCATTGCCTCCCACACCTGAAGAACCAGCTTCTGTCGAGCCAGCATCAGACACAACCCCGGGCCCCCGCAAATCTGGTCCAGAGAAATTATCGGTCACAGCGGGTGCCGAGCTTCGCCCTGCTCCTCTTGCAGGTGTCCCCGGACCTTGAGGTGCGCCTGGTCCACCTGGCGCAGTCGGGCCACCCCCACCTAGACCCGGGTTCGCACCGCCTATTCCCGCACCGGGTGCCGACTGAAGACCAGAGGCAAAAGATCCTGCCGCGCTACTCAACCCGGCCCCAGCCGCGGACAACGCCGCACCAGCCACACCAGCGCCCGCCGCAATTGTGCTAACTGCAGCGGCTGACGCAATAACCTGACCGGCAGCCTGGGCAGATTTTGCGTTTGCGAAAGGACTAAATTGCTCAATTACATCTGGCTCGCCTGTCGCACCAATCTCAAGACTTTCCGCAGGGGCGAAGAGAGCTGCGGCCACGAACGAATTTGCACTGCCTGCAGACAAGACTCGAGTAGCTTGATCGGCAAACGACTCCGGACCCAGTAATGCGTCCTTCTCTTCATCAGAAAGAGTCGCAATGAGACGCTCCTGCTCGTCAGTAGCTGATCCGGAGAGAACTGCCCGCCTTAATTCGGCCTTATCTGCCTCAGAAAATGTCTCAAGGATTCCCGAAGGCGACAGTGTGTCGTTCGATACCGCCCGGCTAACGACAAAGGTCTCACCAGATTCGAGGTCAAAAAACTCCTGCTTCTTAATTTGTTCGACCTTGCCATCTTCTCCAACAACCTCTGTTGTGGTCTCCACTACCTCCACGGACCGGCCATCGATTTTGATCACCGATTTGGAGGTTTCCGACTTTTCACTCGGAACAGACTCTTCCCCTACAACCCCTTCTCCCCCGGTTGAGAGCTCCCTGTCCAACACCCCATTCTCTTTACACTTTCCATCAGGCCCGGTCTCGCATTCCTGATTGCTTGAAACGTCGGACAGCTTTTCGTCGACCCCACTGGTTTCCTCTACTGGGTCAGCGCCCCTTACCGGGTCTACCTCGTCAGTCGTGATCGAGTTGGAATCCGTCTGCGGATCGGATTTGTCCGGGTTTGTTTCCGTTTTCCCGTCATCGACAGGCTCCTGCACGACTCGCTCGGGTTC
>CAZPBS010000040.1:0-7198 GCA_964584925.1 uncultured Microbacteriaceae bacterium | reverse complement strand
GGTTCTGGTTCTGGTTTAGGTTCATCTCGCTGCTCCTCGACTGGCTCAACTGACTTGCAATCTCCGTTCGCATCCGTCTCGCAGTGTCGCTCAGCAAAAGCAGGTCCGCTACCTACGAGAAGCGCAAAAAAAACGATTACTGAGAAGAGAGACGCCCTTGCGCGAAGAGCCTGCGTTCGGTTTCTGATAGCTCGCATTGTCGTGGAAGAATTGAACAGTGTTAAAAAGAAGCTACCAAACGGCTCGATATTGGATCGACAATTCTTTCTCGCGCCGAGGATCCCTAGCCGGCTGGACCATTCTTCTGTTCTCCTTGGCAATCATTACTGGGTTGGGTTTTGCTGAGGTAGTCAAGCAAGCCACTCCTGTAGATATTGAGCTAGATCAGACGCCGACCTTCATTTCTGCCTTCTGGACAGGGGTTCAGACTGTTCTTGGTCTCTCGGCGACCCCAACAGTGCTGACCGCTATCGTGCAACTCTGGTTCTGGTTCGTCGGAATCATGATCCTCGGAACGATTTTTGCCTGGCGAACATCAGCTTTAGACCAGCTTCGACAGCGGATGTTAGCGGGGCGCGCACCGATTCGAGTGACCAGTCATTTTCTTATTTTGGGGTGGTCCCCTCTGGTATTCAGTCTGATCCGGGAAATCGCTCGCTCCACCGAGTCGCGACGAAAAAGTGTTGTCGTGATCCTGTCGGAAACAGCAAGGCAGGAGATTGAGCGAGACGTCTCGGAATACCTCGAGCGTCTCGAACTGGGGGGCATTCTTAGAGTCATTGTGCGAACGGGAAACCCGGTCGCCACCGTTGATCTCGAGCGAGTGAACGTAACCGCAGCAAGATCAATCGCGGTGGTCGAACCCGACGGCAGCTCGCATGTTCACAGAGTGCCAGCCGTCGTTGTGGCGGCAGTTCGCCAAGGCCTGCCGGAGGACACGAGAATCGTGGCCGAGAGCAAGTCTCCCGATGTGACAAGGCTATTGTCGGCTGTAGACGCCGACGTCCTTCCCATCGAAACGGCAAACGCAGTAGCGCAGGTAGCAGCTCAGTCAGCCTGCCACCCCGTGATAGTCAGAGGCCTGCTCGACCTAATGGATTTTGCAGGCACAGAGCTCCACGTTGTGTCGGCGGGCAGTCTGTCCGGGCTAAGTTTTGGTGAGGCTCAATATCGGATTCAAGGAGGCTCTCTGGTGGGGTTGTCATCCTCTGAAGGAATCACCTTCGCGCCAGACGCGGCCACGCTTATCGGCGTTGATGACCGCGCAGTGATTGCGGCCGAGTCTGGTCTCGAAGCTAAGGCCGTTTCACTAGGCCCATCACAGAGTGACGAGGACCAGTCACACATTGACTGGCTATCTGAAGGCATGCCGGCACGAACAGTATGCGTGCTGGGTAATTCTCAAAAGATGGTGAACACGGCCGCAGCGCTTCAAAGATTTCTCCCTGCGGGCTCAACTGTCATTGCAATTTGCGAAACCGACGATTTTTCCAAGCAATTGGCGACCATTCCTGAAGTGAGGAGCATCCAGGTCAGTCAGTTGCTGAGCTCGGAGAGCACAGACGCTATTCCACCCGAATGCGCAGAGGTAATCGTGCTTGGATCGGGAACAATCTCTGAGGAAGTCAATACGCAAGACTCTCTGACCGCACTCCTTGTTCAGATGGTTCGCAAGCAGTTAGCAAAACGAAATCTCACGCCACGAATGACCATTGAGATTGCCAACCCCATCAACCGCCATCTTCCGGGAGAGCTCGAGGCTGACGAGGTTCTTATTGGAGATGAAATTGCAGCGATGCTCATGGCGCAAGCACTTCGGGACTTTCACATTGCCAATGCCCTCATTGATCTGGGAAACCCGACGAGGGGTGCGACTCTTCAAGCTCTTCCCATTAGCTTGCCGAAGTCTGGAGACATCATTTACCGAGACGTAGTAGCGGCTGGAGCAGCCAAAGGCCTCGCCGTTCTGGGGTGGGGATTTGAACTCGATAATGTATTTCACGTCCAGCTTGGAGAGCCTGGCGACACCGGGTTGAGTGGTGCATCCTGGGCCGTTGCTCTCGGTATCCGGAACTAGAGCGCAGGAATTAGAGATGGTAAAAAAACCAGCCCGGAAATCCTCCGAAACACCGAACCGCCTGACAAAGACTCTCGATCGCTTAGAGATCATGTGGCTGATTCTCGGGGTCGTGTACCTTGCGTCGTACATAACCGAAGTGTTAGCCGAGCCAACTGGGTTATTCCGTGAAGCCCTCTGGGCTCTTGGTTGGACGATTTACGCGATTTTTGTCATAGAGCTAATTGCTCGGATTATTGCCTCACGGCACAAGTTGTCTAGCGTCGACGGTCTGCTTCAATTTGTGCGGCAATACTGGCTCAGCGTGCTGGCAGCGATCCTTCCTGCGTTCCGGATTCTCCGTTTTCTGCGCGTCATCATCGTGCTCCGCGCATTCCAGCCCTTCTTTGCCCGACGCACCCATCGCCTGGCTTTTCTCACCGGAGTGACCGTTCCTCTTTTGCTACTCTCGGCCGCAGTTACCGTCTTGGATGCAGAGCGGGATGCTATCGGAGCGAATATCACATCGTTTGGAGACGCTCTTTGGTGGTCGCTGGCAAGCGTCACTACCGTAGGTTACGGCGACCGATACCCAGTGACGGATGAAGGAAGACTGGTGGCCACGTTTCTCATGATTATTGGTATTGGACTTTTCGGCTCGCTGACGGCCCTCCTCGCCGCGTGGGTCCTAAAGGGGGACCAGGAGACTCCCGAGAAATGAGGGCGCTGTTCGCCCTATTGATCGCCACCGCTGCAGGTGTGGTCGCTGGCTGCACCGCCTCGCTTCCCGCACCCACCGCTGAAGAGGTGAGGACCAGGTATATCGAAGTAGCACTGGAATGTGAATTTGGACAATGCCCAGATGGGGCAGTCTTGCCTGCGGGACCTGTGTCTCTCGCGATCACCGGAGAACCTCGGGAGGATCAAGTGCGAGCCGTGACCGAGGCGGTGGGCCAGTGGAACACCGCCTGCACGCGCTTCCCGATTACCCTCGATGGGCCGGCTGTGGTGCCGATGGAAGTAATTTTCTGGCCGCAGGATGACCTGGACTCCGTACTCGAGGTCTATATCGAAGGGAATAGTGGCTTTTTCAATTACGACTGGAACGCCTTGGGAGAAATCACGGCGATCACGGTTGGGATTGCTAGTGAGCTAGATGGCCGCCAGCTTCGGCATTTTGTTCTGGAAGAAATCACCCAATCTCTCGGTCTAAAGAATGACGTGTCAGACCCGGACAGTATTTTCGACAGCGGAACATCCGCCCATGCGACCTATTCTCAAATGGACCGCCAGATTATTAGTCTTCATTGTTCGCCCAACATCATTGCCGGCATCAAGGCCGCGGAGGTACCACTTCCGCAGGTACAGTAATCGACCTAGTCGCTCTCGCCTCAGTCCGACAGGCAGCTAGAAAAGGTTAGCTGAGGACGGCCTTCTGGTGTCATTGCTGGCTGACCTCACTCTGAGACAAAGATATGTGTTCTGTCCAGATTCATCTGGCCGGTAAACGACAGGACTTGTGAGGCAGGTCTTCCAAGGATGCGTCAGGAATCCCGCAAACACCTCGCGGAACTTATCGAAGGCATTCCAGAGATTGGGCGCATTGAACCGCGCGCTGAGAGTTCACTATTCGCACAGATTCAGCGACGTTGTTGCTAACGCCCCCTGTAACGCTGATCGTCCGATAAGCGGTCCGCCTGTCGGCTGATTCAAGAAGGATTTGCTTAACTTGAGCCGCGTCCAGAGAGGGGTTTGCATCAATCACTTTCTGAGCAATGGCGCCCACGATGGGCGTGGCTTGGGAGCAACTCGTCGTGTCTCCATAGACCGCTCCTGAGGCGTAAATGGTGTTTTCTGCAAATGGGCCAGAGTGGTTTCCGACTACAGCGGATTGGCTTGGGTCAAAAGCACAGACAAACAAGGTGTTCGCTAAGCCCTCTCCGGTAACAGCGATGGTGGTATCCGTAATGCCACATAGTTGGTCCAAATCGGGGGTGAGCCCGCCAGAGTTAGGAAAGCAGTCCACCATATTGCCTGATTCATCCGCGAAATAGTTCTGGTTGGACGAGACCAACAAAGTATTGTGAGAACTAGCGTTCTCTCCCCACCACTGTGCCCACTCGTAACTGGCGCGATTGATAGTCCATTCGCCGTAGTCGGCAGTGTCAACAGTTATGGAATCTTCTCCCCTCATGAGCCACTCGTAGCCTCTCAGGAACGCGGGGCCTTGACTAGCCGCAATCTCGCGGTTCTCTTCTAAATCCCCGAAAGGAAGACCGTTCCAGAGTCCGTCCGTATCGTTAAACTCCCACCGACGGCCGCTCGCGACCACCATGACTTTGGCTCGGTCAGATTCCTGCAAAGCAAAAGAACTAATGGCATAAAGCCGGGAGTTTGTCAGGGCATCAATTCCCAGTTGGGAAGACATTGCCTGGTATCTACCGTCTACCTCGCCCAGAAAGGGCACGAAAAAAGCCTCGTACGAGATAGCTTGGACGCCTGCGTCGGGGTATTCGTGAAGCGCATTGAGTGCCATTCGGTGCCCGTGTCCCGTGCCTACGCCACCCGAGTCGTCCGAACCGATGCACTCAGATGACCGGTCGGTGCAGAAAGCTGTTGGGTCAATCAATCCCAACGTTCCAGCTCCTCCAGATGCAGTTTGTGAGAACTTTACTGCTTCAAAATTTCTTGCGATGTAGGGCTGCGAGGGTATGGCACGAGATTCTGGAGAAAAGATCTCCGACCACGTCGCAGATAAGTCGTTCCATGGGTCCCAAGGAGCATCCGATAGCTCGATTCCTGGCTCTAATCTACCCGCGATGTCCTCGAACGTTAGGGAATCAGAAGCCAACGGATCACCAGACGCCGCAAAGTCCTCTTCGGGCGGGTTACTTGCCGTGCGCGGTGGCCCTGGGTCCACACCTGAAGGCAGTTGAGACGCACATGCCACGATCAGGAGCAGGGGCAACATCCCTCCGACAATCTTGGCTCCTGATCGACCCCTCGATCGACTAGCCATTCTCTTCCTTTCTGCACTCAATTGGGGTTAAGGGTATTCACTCCACAAGTACCAATTTGATGCTGTCAGTTTCTGCCCAAAGTCTCATTCATTTCGTCAAAAGGTTTTTTCGATGTTTTTTGAAGTTTTTGCGATGGTTTCGCCGCTCTCATGGTCCAAATAGTGAACGTCAACCTTCTCAATTTGATGAGCGAAGATGCGAAGCCTGTTTGCGATGGCAACGTCTCGAATAATTGAATTGAATACGATGTGGAGGGCCGATTGGGCAAGTCGCTCACCGACCACAGTGGCGGTCACAGAGAAGAAGTCAGCCGAGATTTCGGCACTTTTTAGCACTTCGTTGTGGTTCTCCACGGCACGATCGAGCTTGGCGCGAAGACTAACTTTTAGCTCTCTCCTGGCCTGTGCCTTGTCAGCGTCCTGACTTGGGTTAGAAACCATCATGACCCTTCGAGTTCCAAATATTGGCCAGTCCGCCCAAATATTACACTGCAAAATATCTCTTGAATGCGCTGGGGCCTTGTCGGCATGTGTGAACTCCAGAGAATGAGGAGTCAGCCAACGAAACTTCGGCTATCCAACGGTGAACGCAAGGGCGCTCTTCGGGGATTGGACCCACTTTTCGGGACTTACATTGGTTGAAGTGCCCGGAAGATTCTTACCCGCCTCCCGCCTACAGGTGAGGTTTCAAGATAATTCCAGGATTAGCGTAGAGATGGTCTCACTTGTACGCTCGCTTTGCCGAAGCCTACGTAGCGCTTAGCCACACGCCCGAGGAGCGCGCGAATGACGCCCACGTGCGCGAGATCACGTACTTCGATTCCAGCGTTACTGAGTGCAGTGAAACCAAAAAGCAAGGTATGCACGAGCAGAGCAACCTGCGACACCAACTCCCTCGGGAAAAGCAGCGCCGCCGTCCGCCTGGTCAGGGAACGATGGAAAGCCTCCATCGATAGTGTGACTGATGCAGCCAGAACTGGGTTGTGAGCTGCCGCGATCATGACTTCAGATCGAAAGTTCCTCCAGTGAAGTCTTGTCGACCCCACACTCCCGACGATAAACCGAGCGAAACCTTCAGGGCTGAGTCGAAGCTTCGACCACAAGGCAAGGTTTTGCTTTACTGCAGCGTCTTGGACAATTTGGTAACAGCTACCGACCACTCCCGGAAGGTTGTGGATTCGTGGGTACAAGTAGCCAGATGTTACTCGCAAGACTCGGCCTAATCGCAACATTGAGAGCCCCTCGACTCCACTGGACTGAACAATTGTTAGAACCGCTTCAACTATTTCGCGCGACAGGCCTGGAACCTCAGGGATTTCAATCTCCGGAAGCGGCCCTTCAGTCGATGGTTCTAAATCGAATACTGAAGTTTGAAGATCATCGAGGTAATCATCCAGAGCCATCGCTGCCACGACGGCAGGCCATACTCGAGCTGTGGCAACAACCCCAATTCGGTTCGCCATTCGCCAGAGTGCGACTGAATACCCCGCAGGCCCCGGGAATTCCCTCTTGAGGGTGCGCTGGAGCAGCGGAGCAACAATTTCCTTCAGGTGAATGTTCCTGTGGCAGTGGAGAAAAACCTCAGTGAGCGACGTAACAAGTTCGGCCCGATAATCGAAATTTTCGTCGGCCGCCGCCATCAGGAGGACCCACTCCTCTCCTCGCTCCAACCACAGCTCGGCAATAAGCCCGTCTATGTCACCGAAATGCGAATAAAACGTGGGCCTTGTCATTCCGGATTCAGTCGCTAAACCGCTAATCGAGATACCTGAAACTCCGTGCTCTGAAATTGAAGAAAGAGCAAGTGACAAGAACTGGTCGCGGGTGACCGCACCACGGGTTTTTTTCTTGCTTTCAACCATCTTTACATTGTAAAGAAAAAGCGTGACAACATATGAAGTCACTCGCGCACTTTTCGTGCGACCTATGTGCGATCAGAAAAAAACAGTGTTGGTCACAAAACGACACAAAACCGCATAAAACGGGGCATTTGATCATTCGCTTGGGAAAACCTGTTGGCGGTGATGAAGCCCGCTGTAGACTTGTTTTTGCGGGCTTGTTGCCCCGAGCCCTCGTAGCTCAGCGGATAGAGCAGAAGACTTCTAAGTTTCTGACTCCGCCCC
>CAZPBS010000039.1:0-10796 GCA_964584925.1 uncultured Microbacteriaceae bacterium | reverse complement strand
CCCGTTACTCACCTGCCACAGTCTGAGTCCCTCCACACCATCAGCTTTGTGTTACCAGAGGGGATGACTCCCGAGGATGCCCCTTTACCGGTCGATGCGAGTGTTCGCATCGTGGATAAACCAGACTCCACGGTGGCCGCCCTCCGTTGGCGGGGCGGCTTTGACGATCGTGGCGCACACAAAGCCGAACAGAAACTTCTGGCCTCCCTTCACAGTGCTGGGCGAACCACCGCGGGCGGGGTGTTCTTTGCCCGATATGACCCACCCATGACGCCGGTGTTTCTGCGACGGAATGATGCACTCGTGGAGCTTGCCTAAGTTTCAACCTGTGCTGAAGGTGTGGCGTGGGGAGCGGTCAGGTGCCACTGCTATCGTTCCCCTATAACTGCATACAGGGCTATGTACTATGCGGGAGAGACACCGGATGTTGCGGTGTCACCGAAGGAGCAAGCCTCCCCGCCAATCTCTCAGGTCATCAGTACCGCATAGTGAAGCCACTCTGGAAAGCGGAATGCCACCATTCCCGCCGACGGTGAAAGAGCACCACTGCTCGAAACTCTCAGGCCAATGACAGAGGGGGAGTCAGGGAAACTATTGTTTCCCTCTGACTCCAGGAGCCCGTATGACTCGCGAGACACCACTTCACGCGGTGCATGAGCGCCTGGGCGCAAGCTTCACCGATTTCGCCGGGTACCAAATGCCGGTGCGCTATACCTCTGACTTGGCCGAGCACCATGCTGTGCGCCACGGCGCTGGCCTTTTCGATCTCTCTCACATGGCAGAAATTGAGTGCCAGGGTTCAGGCGTTGAGGCGTTTTTGGACTACGCCCTCTCCAACTCCCTCTCCGCCTTGGTGGACGGGCAAGCGAAGTACTCGCTACTTCTGGCGGAGGATGGTGGGGTCATCGATGACCTCATCGTCTATCGACTGGGCGAGCACAAGTATCTGATTGTGGCCAATGCCTCCAACCGCGACGCCGCGGTGCAGGCACTGCAGGCGCGGTCTGCGGGTTTTGATGTCCAGGTGTCCGACACGAGTGATGAGTGGGCGCTCATTGCCCTACAGGGGCCACTCGCTGCCGGGATTCTCGAAGCGTCACCGATCACTCTGGAAAGCCCACTTGCTGAGCTAGGGTACTACCGCATTGTGGGGGGTGCATTTGGCGCCGAGCCCATCCTGGTGGCCCGCACCGGATACACCGGCGAGGATGGCATGGAAATCTTCGTTCACTCCGCCCACGCAGAAGCACTGTGGAAGGCACTGATGGAGACCGGTGGAGATCAGCTCACTCTCTGCGGACTGGCCTGCCGGGACACGCTCCGCCTTGAGGCAGGGATGCCTCTCTACGGGCACGAGCTCTCCCGGGATGTCACCCCGGCTCAGGCCGGTCTCGCGGGTGTTGTCGTGAACGCCAAAGAATCTTTTGTGGGCAAGGACCACGCTGTTGGTGTGAAGTCCTCCCGAGTACTGGTGGGGCTAAGTGCGGAGGGCAAGCGCGCTCCGCGCGCGGAGTATCCCGTGCTCGATCAAGAGGGCGCCGTGATCGGAGAGATCACCTCCGGTGCACTCTCACCAACACTGGGCTTCCCCATTGCGATGGCCTACGTGGAGGCGGCCCACCGCGACGTGGGAACCGAACTCTTCGTCGATGTGAGGGGCGCTAGCCTCCCTGTAACGGTGACATCATTGCCGTTTTACTCCAGAAAGAAGGTCACCTCGTGAGTACCGTTCCTGATTCCCTGCACTACACCTCTGACCATGAATGGGTGTCCGTTGAGGGCGATGTCGCCACCATCGGTATCACCCAATACGCCGCCGACGCCCTCGGTGATGTTGTCTTTGTGGCACTGCCGAACGTCGGTGACAATGTCCAGAAGGGCGCCATCGTCGGCGAGGTGGAATCTACTAAGTCAGTCGGTGAGATTTTTGCCCCTGTCGCCGGTGAGGTGGTCGAGGCCAACAATGCTGTGGTCGATGCTCCTGACACCGTCAACTCAGACCCTTACGGTGGCGGCTGGTTGATCAAGGTTCGTTTCGCTGAGCTTCCCGAGCTGTTGGACGCCACTGCCTACACCGCACTGATTGGAGAGTAAGTCGATGGCCACTGCTTTTTCTGCTCGTCACATTGGGACGGATTCTGATCAACAGGCCCTGATGCTGAACCGCATCGGGTATTCCACCCTGGATGACCTGATGAACGCTGCGGTGCCCGGGCACCTGCGGATGGCAGAAATTGCACGCTCCGTTATTCCTGCTGCTGCCTCTGAGGCAGAAACGCTGGCAGAGTTGCGGGCACTGGCTGATGCCAACACGGTGCGAACCTCTTTGATGGGGCAGGGCTACTACGGCACCTACACACCCTCGGTCATCAAGCGGAACATTCTGGAGAACCCCAGTTGGTATACCGCCTACACCCCCTACCAGCCTGAAATCTCTCAGGGGCGCCTGGAGGCGTTGCTGAATTTCCAGACCATGGTCGCGGATCTCACCGGGCTCGCGACCGCTAATGCCTCGATGCTTGACGAGGGCACCGCCGTCGCGGAAGCAATGCTGTTGGCCAGGCGCGCGTCTGGCCAAGCCTCCAACGTGTTCCTCATGGACGCTGACGCTTTTGTCCAGACCAAAGCTGTGCTGGCGGGGCGCGCAGAGCCATTGGGAATCGAGATTGTGGAGACGGATTTCCAGGGTGACCTCCCTGAGCACTTTGGAGCATTCATCCAATACCCGGGGGCATCCGGTCGCATATGGGACCCAAGCTCCGTTATCGAGGCGACCAAGGCTCAGGGTGGCTTAGCAATCGTGGCAGCAGACCTCCTGGCGATGACCCTCCTGCGCTCACCCGGCGAAATGGGAGCGGACATCGCCGCGGGCACCACACAGCGCTTTGGAATCCCACTGGGCTTTGGTGGTCCCCACGCTGGCTACCTGGCTGTGAAGGCTGGTCTCGAGCGCCAGCTTCCCGGCCGCCTCATTGGGGTCTCCAAAGACGCCGAGGGGAACGCTGCCTACCGCTTGACCCTCCAGACCAGAGAGCAGCACATTCGCCGCGACAAGGCAACCAGCAACATCTGCACCGCCCAAGTCCTCCTTGCCGTGATGGCCGGCATGTTTGCCGTCTATCACGGGCCTGAAGGCCTGAAGAGCATTGCTCGTGATGTGGCCGAAAAGACCGCGGGACTCAGAGACGCGCTGGTCAAGGCCGGCCATGAGGTTGTGCACGAGAACTTCTTCGACACCCTGTCTATTCGAACCCCTGGGCGTGCACGCGCGCTGGCGGCGAAGGCCCAGGAGCTTGGTGTGTTGATCACCGTCGTCGATGACGACACCGTCTCGCTGTCTTTGGATGAGACCAGCGTGGGAGACCACACGGGGATTCTCAGTGGCTCACTCGAGCAAACCCTGGCGACACTTTTTGAGCTACCCGACTACACCGGAGCGAGTGGAGATGCTGCACTGCCTGCTAGACAGGTGCGCACGAGTGAGTTCCTCTCCCACCCTGTGTTCCACACGCACCGGTCTGAAACCTCCATGATGCGCTACATCAAGCGCTTGTCCGACAAGGACTATGCGCTTGATCGCGGCATGATTCCGCTGGGCAGTTGCACCATGAAACTCAACGCCGCCACCGAGATGGAGGCGGTCAGTTGGCCGGAGTTCAACTCCCTCCACCCGTTTGCTCCCACCGAAGACACCCAGGGATATCTGATCATGATGTCCCACCTGGAAACCTGGCTGTCTGAGCTGACCGGGTATGACTCGATTTCTCTGCAGCCCAACGCCGGTAGCCAAGGTGAATACGCGGGACTGCTCGCGATTCGCGGCTACCACCTCTCCCGTGGCGATGCTCACCGCACCATCTGTTTGATCCCCTCCAGCGCTCACGGCACGAATGCCGCGAGCGCGGTGCTGGCGGGCATGCAGGTGGTTGTTGTGGCCTGTAAGGACAACGGCGATGTCGACATCGACGATGTGATGGCCAAAATTGCAGAGCACGGCGATAACCTCGCCGCCCTGATGGTCACCTACCCCTCCACTCACGGTGTGTATGAGCACGGGATTAAGGACGTGACCGACGCTGTTCACCAAGCCGGAGGCCAGGTTTACATCGATGGCGCCAATCTCAACGCTCTCGTGGGCTTCGCCCGCTATGGCGACATCGGGGGAGATGTCTCACACCTCAATCTCCACAAGACCTTCTGTATTCCCCACGGTGGTGGTGGTCCAGGAGTGGGACCGGTCGGGGCGAAAGCCCACCTGGCACCATTCCTTCCCGGTCACCCCCTCGCACAGATGACCCAGCACCCACCGTTCGATCAGGAGACCGGAGAGCCAGGATCTGTTGTTCACGGTGGGGTGCCCGTCTCAGCGGCTCCCTATGGAAGCCCCAGCATCTTGCCTATTCCTTGGGCCTACATCCGCATGATGGGACCTGATGGTCTCGCGAAAGCCACCGCGTCCGCGGTACTTGCTGCCAACTACGTGGCAGCAAGGCTCCGGGACTACTACCCCGTCCTCTACACGGGAGAAAACGGGTTGGTGGCTCACGAAGCGGTGCTTGATATTCGGCCCCTGACTCAAGCGACCGGTATCACGGTGGATGATGTGGCGAAGCGCCTCGTTGACTATGGTTTCCACGCCCCCACAATGTCCTTCCCGGTGGCAGGAACACTCATGATTGAGCCCACGGAGAGTGAAGACTTGGGCGAAATCGATCGCTTCATCGACGCGATGATCAGTATTCGCAAGGAAGCTGACCAGGTCGCCGCCGGCGTCTGGCCTGCGGAGGATAACCCGCTGGTCAATGCTCCTCACACCGCGGCCCACGTTGCGGGCACCGACTGGTCACACCCCTACTCCCGAGAGGTGGGCGCGTACCCCGCTCAGCACTCGAGTGCCCACGATGCGGGGGTTGCCCTCTCGGCATTCCCCGGGGTCGCGAGTAAGTACTGGCCACCGGTGAGGCGCATCGACCAAGCCTTCGGGGATCGCAACCTTGTGTGTGCGTGCCCGCCGATTGAGGCGTTTGCCTAAAGCTTTAGCAGTTCGCGCTTCAGGGTGTCCGCACTCTGGAAGGTGACGCCCACGAGGGCAACGTGCTTCCAGGCGATGCGCCCTTCGGCGTCGATGATGAAAATGCTGCGGCGAACGCCCACACCCAAGAGGCCCACGCCGTAGGCACTGACCACATCACCCTTTTCATCAGCGAGCAGGGGGAAACCCAGGCGCTTCGTGCGAGCAAACTTTTCATGGGACCCGGTGTGCTGACGCGAGATTCCCCAGATCTCTGCACCAAGGTCGCGGAAAGTGTCCATCTCGTCCTGGTAGCTACACAGCTGTGCGGTGCAGCCCGGCGAGTTATCGGCGGGATAGAACGCCAGAACAACGGGGTGACCCCGTCGTTCCGAAAGCGTGAAATGTGACTTCACCGGCTCACCCTCCACAATGGTGATTCCAGGAAGGGTGAAGTCAGGAGCTTGCTGACCAATATCGGGAGTTGTCACGAGAGGAAACGCTAGAGCACAATCCCGAGAGTTTCTGGCATAAAGCTCACAGCTAAGGGATAACCGACGAAAGCGACGATATCGATCACGGTGTGACCGATGATCAACGGGGCGAGACGCCCCGTTCTTGCATAGATCCAGCCAAAGATGAGTCCCATCACAAAGTTTCCAACGAAAGCGCCGAACCCTTGATAGAGGTGATAGCTCGCGCGGAGAAAAGACTGAATCAGGATGATCCCCCAGGTTGAGACACCGAGCTCTCGAAGCCTTGCGAAGAGATACCCCACCGCAATGACCTCCTCGAGAATTCCGGCACGAAGCGCCAAGGCAATCAGCATCGGAATCGTCCACCAATAGGTGGTGAGTGCGGTGGGAACCACGGTTACGGTGATATCGAGCTCGCGACCCAGCAGATAGAGACCGAGGCCTGGGATGCCAATGAGGGCAGCAAGACCCACTCCCGCTGCGCTATCGCGCCCGAGTCTCCCACCATCCAGGCCCAAGGCTGAGAGGTGTGGTTTTTGGGTATTCCAGAGCAGGAACACCACCAGGGCAACGGGAACCAAACTCGAGACGATTCCGAGCGTTTGGTAGAGAAAATCAGCCCACTCCAGCTCACTGGCGGACCGGTTAAGTGTTGCTGTTTGGGTGGAAAGCCCCTGTTCGCGCGACAGCCTGACCGCAATGTTCACGATCGAGTAGAGCGCGCTCATCCCAATGCTGAGGCCCAAGATAATAATGATCTCGGTGACGAGCCTCGCTCTGGACATAGTTAGCGAAGAGGGGTTGCCGGGTCACAGGCGGGTGTTCCGCCCGGAAGTTTGTGTCGGAACCGAGCAATAAACGCATACACTGCCGCGGCAATCCAGGAAATCGGCCAGGTGGCCAGCAGTCGACCCAAGAGTCGCAGCGTAAAGCGGGGTTGAGCCCGAAGCAGTGCGCTGGTCGCGAGGTGACCGGCGTACTGGTGCGACGGGGTGATGTACCAGGCGTACTTCTCCACATCGTCCTTCGTGAGGGCAAAAGAGTCGAGAGTGATGCTCTGAGAGGTTTTTGCATCAGGGAACACGGGCAACCACTCGCGGAGGCGGTTCACCCAGAGCGTGCAGAAAGCACAGTCGCCGTCATAGATGAGGACGTGCGAATCGATGGCGCTGTGGCGAGGCATGACCCCATGCTAAAGCCCCAGCCTTAGAGCCCGGTAAGATAGGGGAGCAGGGCTTTGGTTGATAGTTTCTGCACCACCAAGCCCCTAAGGACACTCTCATGGCTCATGCCACTCGCGATGACGTGCGAAACGTCGCCATCGTCGCTCACGTAGACCACGGTAAGACCACCCTGGTTGATGCCATGCTCACCCAAACGGGTGCTTTCTCCGCCCACGCCGCCGTCGCCGATCGCGCCATGGACTCCGGGGATCTGGAAAAAGAAAAGGGCATCACGATTCTTGCCAAGAACACCGCGGTCACCTACGCGGGTCCGCACTCCGGCGGGAAAGAAATCACTATCAACGTGATCGACACGCCCGGTCACGCCGACTTCGGCGGAGAGGTCGAGCGTGGACTCAGCATGGTCGATGGCGTCGTGCTCCTGGTTGACGCCTCCGAAGGCCCTCTGCCTCAGACCCGCTTTGTGTTGCGGAAGGCGCTTGCCGCTAAATTGCCGGTGATTTTGGTCGTCAACAAGACTGACCGCCCTGACTCTCGTATTGACGCCGTGGTTCACGAAACGCAAGACCTCCTGCTCGGCCTCGCCTCTGACCTTGCTGATGAGGTCCCCGATGTGGACGTGGACTCCCTGCTCGAGCTCCCGATTATTTATGCCTCAGGCCGTGCGGGTGCGGCTTCCACGAACCGTCCAGCGGATGGTTCACTGCCGGACAATGGCGACCTAGAGCCTCTCTTTGGCGCCATCATGACCCACATTCCAGCCCCCAGCTACGACGACGAGCATCCCCTCCAGGCTCACGTGACCAACCTGGATGCGTCTCCGTTCCTCGGCCGCATTGCCCTGTTGCGTATCTTCCAGGGCACCATTGCTAAGGGTCAGAATGTGGCCTGGGTGAAGCACGATGGTTCCATCCAGAATGTGCGCATCACCGAATTGTTGAAGACTCGAGCCCTCGAGCGCTACCCCGCCGAGAGCGCCATGGCGGGTGACATTGTCGCGGTCGCTGGAATCGAAGACATCACTATTGGTGAAACCATTGCCGACGCCGATGATGTCAGGCCCCTGCCTGCCATCACGGTCGACGAGCCTGCCATCTCGATGACCATCGGGACCAACACCTCACCCCTTGCGGGCTTGGTGAAAGGTCACAAGCTGACGGCCCGCATGGTGAAAGACCGCCTCGATCGTGAGTTGATCGGAAACGTCTCCATCAAGGTTGTCGACGTGGGACGCCCTGACGCGTGGGAAGTCCAGGGTCGTGGTGAACTTGCTCTCGCGATCTTGGTAGAGAACATGCGCCGCGAAGGCTTTGAGCTGACGGTGGGTAAACCTCAGGTGGTGACCAAGAAGGTCGATGGCGCTGTTCACGAACCTTTCGAAGCTCTCACCATTGATGCACCCGAGGAGTTTGTGGGCGCCATCACGCAGTTGCTCGCAGCACGTAAAGGTCGGATGGACAATATGTCCAACCACGGCACCGGCTGGGTCCGCATGGAGTTCACGGTTCCCTCGAGAGGACTGATTGGGTTCCGCACTGAATTTCTCACCATGACCCGTGGTCAGGGAATCGCGAACGCGATCGCTGCAGGATTTGGTCCGTGGGCTGGTGCGATTGTGACCAGGAACTCGGGCTCCATTGTCGCGGACCGGCAGGGTGTGGTCACCTCGAACGCCATGATGGCGCTGCAAGAGCGCATGAGCTTCTTTGTGAAGCCCACGGACGCGGTCTACGAGGGCATGGTGGTGGGCGAGAACTCTCGGGCTGATGACATGGATGTGAACATCACCAAGGAGAAGAAGCTCAATAACATTCGCTCCTCCACTGCGGAAGAACTCGAGCGTCTCACTCCACCTCGTCAGCTTTCCCTCGAGGAGTGCTTGGAGTTTGCTCGCGAGGATGAGTGCGTGGAGATTACGCCTGAGGTTGTGCGCATCCGCAAGGTTGAGCTCGACCAGACCCTGCGCGCACGCTCCGCCTCACGCCTCAAGCGTCAAAACGACTAGGTACGCTGGGGCTTATGAAGGTCGCCAGATTTAGCCTGGAGGGTGGGGAACCACTCTTCGGTGTTGTCGATGGAGAAGACCTTGTAGTCCTCTCAGGCGATCCGCTGTTTCACGGTATCAATCCGACCGAGCAGCGAGTGCCACTCGACAAGGCTCACCTGCTAGCCCCCGTCATCCCACGCTCCAAAGTGGTGTGTGTGGGAATGAATTACGCCGAGCACAAAGCGGATATGGCCCATGAGGGACCCGATAACCCGCTGATTTTCTTGAAGCCCAACACCGCGGTCATTGGACCGGGAGATCCCATCATCATTCCTCCGGTCGAGGGCCGCATTGTTCACGAGGGTGAACTCGCCATCGTCATTGGCGCAGTGGCGAAGAGAGTCAAGGCAGAAGACTGGCGCGACGTTGTCTTTGGGTTCACGATTGCCAACGATGTCTCCGCTCGGGATGTCATGTTTGCTGATGGTCAATGGGCGAGAGCCAAGGGCTATGACACCTTCTGTCCACTGGGACCCTTCATCGACACCGAAATCGACCCCTCTAATCTGATGATCGAAACCTTCGTCGATGGTGAGCTTCGGCGCAAAGGCAGTACCCAAGACCTCATCTACGGGATCCCCGAGATAATTGAGTTCGCCTCTGATGTGTGGACTCTGCTCCCCGGTGACGTGATTTGCACCGGGACACCATCAGGAACGGGCGGTTTCGTGGATGGCCAAACCATCGACATCACCATTGAAGGTCTAGGAACTCTCTCTAACCCCGCTAAGAATCGTGATGACCGCGACTACTGAGCGCGATCTGGAGGTACTCCAGCAGCGGGTTCGGAGGATCCTTATCACGGGCCAAGTCATGGCGGGGCTCGGTATGGGGGCAACGCTGTCCATGGGCGCAATTCTTGCCAGCAGACTGTCGGGCTCTGAAGCCTGGTCGGGAATGGCAGCAACCATGTCCACCCTGGGTGCTGCTCTTGCTGCAGTTCCACTGGCTCGTCTCGCGGGCCGTTCAGGGCGCCGGATTTCACTGTTCACTGGTGCGCTCCTGGCGGCATCAGGAGCAATCGTCACCATCGTGTCCACGATGGTGGCCTTCTTTCCTCTGTTGCTGGTAGGACTTGCCCTCATTGGAGTGGGGACGGCAGTCAACCTGCAATCCCGCTTCGCAGCCACCGATATCGCTAACGACAGAACCCGCTCGAGGGATCTCTCTCTGGTGGTCTGGGCGACAACGGTGGGGGCTGTGTCGGGGCCCAACCTGATCACCCCCGGTGAGGCATTGGGATCCTTTCTCGGCCTTCCCGAGCTTGCAGGACCCTTTGTGTTCACCCTGGCGGCGCAGACGCTCGCGGCAGTTGTCTACTTTGTGGGGCTTCGTCCTGACCCACTACTTCTTGCGAGAGAGCTAGCCCGCGACCCCAACGGCGCGGGTGCGAAGTCTCTTGGCCCCAGTGTTGACAACGTCGTGGTGGCACGCACTGCCATCATCTCTATTGCATTGAGCCACGCGACCATGGTCGCGGTGATGGCGATGACCCCCGTCCACCTGGTGCATCACGGAGCGTCACTGGCCATCGTGGGGTTCACCATCTCCCTTCACATTGCCGGCATGTATGCGCTGGCTCCGGTTTTTGGAATCCTGTCAGACCGCATTGGCCGTATTCCGACCATCCTCGTAGGGCAGGTTATTCTTCTGGCCAGTCTGCTGTTCACGGGCTTTGGGTCCGAGAATGAGCTCGCAGTCGTCATTGGCTTGGTGCTGCTAGGGCTGGGCTGGAGCGCTGCCACTGTTGCGGGCTCCACTTTGCTCTCAGAATCCACCATTATTGAGAAGCGAGCAGCCAGGCAAGGTGTCTCCGACCTGGTGATGAGCGGCTCGGGGGCTGCTGGTGGAGCTCTTGCCGGCGTGGTGCTCGCCTTCTTGGGTTACAGCGGATTGTCATTTGTGGCGCTTGCATTGGTGGCAAGTGTGGTGGCCCGCATCACTCTCACGCGAGCAAAGGCGAGCACACCTGCCTCCGGAGATGTCGAACCCATCGCGTACGACATCTAGTGTGAGCTCTCCTGACTCCTAGACTGGTGGTCTCATGAGCCTTGACTTTTCGACTGCCACCGGCAGCG
>CAZPBS010000038.1:0-11341 GCA_964584925.1 uncultured Microbacteriaceae bacterium | reverse complement strand
CACGATGGTGACGCAGATCGGGCGCTTGCCATTGATCACACCGGTCGCGTTATCGACGGGGATCACATCATGGCGATTCTCGCTCTCGGTATGAAAGAGGAGGGCACGCTGACCTCCGACACCCTGGTGGCGACCGTGATGTCGAACCTCGGGCTTCGCAAATCTATGGCGCAGCACGGAATCACCTTGATCGAATCAGCTGTGGGTGACCGCTACGTCCTCGAGGACTTGGCAACCAGCGGTGCAAGCCTTGGCGGAGAACAATCGGGACATATCATCCTGACCGAGCATTCCACCACCGGTGACGGGATTCTGACGGGCATCCAGCTTGCCCGCGAGGTGGTGAGAACAGGAAAGACGTTGGCAGAGTTGGCCGACGTCATGGATGTTTACCCCCAGGTGTTGATCAACGTCTCGGGAGTGGACCGTAGCCGTCTCGCCGATGACGATGAAGTTCACGCAGCCATCGTCGCTGCAGAAGCTGAACTGGGAGACACCGGTCGGGTGCTGTTGCGCCCCTCGGGGACTGAAGCCCTGATTCGTGTCATGGTCGAAGCAGCAGACGAGTCCACTGCCACTCGAGTGGCCGAGAGTCTGGCGGCCGTCGTGAAGAATCGACTTCAGACCTAGATTCTGCGCAGCAGAATCTTCCGAATGCGGTGATCCGCTTCCTTCTGCAAAATCAGGGATGCCCTCGGCCTAGTGGGCAGGATGTTATCCACGAGGTTGGGTTCATTGATACTCGACCAAATTCTTTGGGCCTCGGCACGAGCCTCTGATTCCTCCAACATCGCATAACGGTGGAAGTAGCTCTCGGGGTTTTGAAACGCTCCCTGTTGTAGTTGGAGGAAACGGTCTTCGTACCACCGGGCTATATCCGGGGTTCTCGCATCCACAAAGATTCCAAAGTCGAAGAGATCACTCACGGCTAGAGCAGACGATGTCGCCGGCGGTGCGAGGACGTTGAGTCCCTCAATGATGAGAATGTCGGGTTGCTCTATGTCAATCGTCTCGCCCTCGACCCGGTCATAACTCAGGTGCGAGTACACGGGAGCGCTGACCGACCCCACACCGCTTTTAATCTGGGACACAAACCTCAGAAGCGCACGGGTGTCATAGCTCTCCGGGAACCCTTTGCGCTCCAGTAGGCCCTGTTTCTGCAGCTCTGCCAGAGGCAACAAGAAACCATCGGTGGCCACCAAGGCGACGCGCGGAGTATCGGGATTCCTGGACAAAAGCTCCTGCAGGACTCGGGAGGTGGTGGATTTGCCTACTGCCACACTCCCCGCAACACCAATGACGAAGGGAGTGTGGGACACATCGTCCCCCAAGAACTCCCTCGTCAGGGAGTGAAGATGCCGTGCTCCTTCGACGTACAAGGAGAGAAGCCTGGCCAGTGGCTGGTAGACCTCGACAACCTCTGAGGCGTCAAGCATGTCGCCAACAGACCGAACCCTCGCGATGTCGCCCTCCGAGAGTGGCAAAGGTGCTTTGGGGGCCAGATCTGCCCAGGCCTGTCGGTCGTATTCGACGAAGGGGCTGCTGCTGTCGCTACCGCCGGGGGGCCTTGCCATACTCACCAGGCTAGTGCGGAAGAGGCGGCGGCACCCCATCGCCTAGACTCGCATGCATGTGTGGAATTGTGGGATACGTGGGCATGCGACCCTGCCAGGACGTCCTGATGGGCGGCCTGAAGCGCCTCGAATACCGCGGATATGACTCCGCTGGCCTCGCCATTCTGGGGCCTAGCGGTGACTTGGTGAGCCACAAAAGAGCGGGCAAGCTCAGCATCCTCGCAGATGATCTGGCGACACGCCCTCTGACCGCGGGAGGGACCGGTATTGCCCACACCAGGTGGGCCACCCACGGCGCCCCCAATGATGTGAACGCTCACCCTCACCTTGCGGATGGCGGCAAGCTGGCCCTCATCCACAACGGCATCATCGAAAACTTTCAAGAGCTGAAAGCTGAGTTAGTCGCAGCGGGTGAAGAGTTCCTCAGTGAGACGGACTCCGAAGTGGCCGCACTCATGGTTGCCCACGAATTTCGCGCACTCGGTGACCTCACCCAGGCGATGAAGGCTGTCGTGGGGCGACTGGAGGGTGCTTTCACCCTGTTGGCGGTCCACTCCGATGCTCCCCATGTTGTCGTGGGCGCAAGGCGCAATTCACCGCTCGTCGTGGGGCTGGGAGAGGGAGAGAACTTCCTGGGCTCCGATGTGGCCGCGTTTGTTGCCTATACGCAAAAAGCTTTGGCCCTGGGTCAGGATCAGATTGTGACCATCACGCCCGACTCGGTGGAGGTCATCACCTTTGAGGGCGAAACTGTCACACCCGGCGAGTTCACCATCGACTGGGATGCTTCTGCCGCTGAAAAAGGTGGTTGGTCGAGCTTCATGGCCAAGGAAATTTCCGAGGAACCCGAAGCCGTTGCCAACACTTTGCGGGGCCGGATTGCTGCTGATGGTGTGGTGACTCTCCCGGAATTAAGCTCGCTCGTTGATGGAGACACCTCGCTGTCCCGAATTATCTTCATTGCGTGTGGAACGGCGGCCTATGCCTCCATGCTCGGCGCGTACGCAATCGAGAAGTGGTCGGGGATTCCCGTTTCGGTAGAGCTTTCGCATGAATTTCGTTACCGCGAACCCGCCGTCGGTCCCGAGACTCTCGTGGTCTCGGTGAGTCAGTCGGGCGAGACCATGGACACCCTGATGGCGGTTCGGTATGCAGCGGAGCGCGGCGCGAAGACGCTCTCCATCTGTAACACTCAGGGCGCCACGATTCCTCGCGAATCGGACGCGGCTCTCTATACGCACGCCGGACCCGAAGTTGCTGTTGCCTCCACCAAGGCGTTCCTCTCGCAGGTGGTGGCCTCCTATCTTCTGGGAATGTATCTCGGCCAAGCCCGAGGTGTTCTTGGGGCAGAGGAGTCACAGGCGCTTGCGCAGGACTTTGACGCTCTTCCGGCCCAGCTGGAGGAGATGGTGCAGACAGGTCCCCGGATCAAAGAGCTTGCGGGGTGGATGGCAGATACACGCTCTGTCTTGTATCTGGGTCGCCACGTGGGCTACCCGGTGGCACTTGAGGGTGCACTCAAGCTCAAGGAGCTCGCCTACATCCACGCGGAAGGCTTCGCTGCAGGTGAGCTCAAGCACGGGCCCATCGCGTTGATTGAGCCCGGCCAGATTGTTTTTGTGATTGTTCCGAGCCCTCGAGACCCCTCCTCCCTTCATAGCAAGGTGGTCTCCAACATCCAGGAGATTCGCGCCAGGGGTGCCCGGGTTATTGCTTTGGCGGAAAAGGGCGACGCTGCAGTATTGCCTTTTGCCGATGAGGTCATCCCCATTCCGCTGGCCTCGACCTTCATGGAGCCTCTGCTGGCCGTCGTGCCCCTGCACATCTTTGGAATGGAACTCGCGGGAGCAAAAGGACTCGATATTGATCAACCTCGTAACCTGGCAAAGTCAGTGACGGTCGAGTAGCGAGCGCTTCGTCATGGTGGTGGGTATTGGAGTAGATCTAGTGGATGTTGAGCGCTTTGAGCGCGCACTCACCAGAACACCGAAACTCCGGGATCGTTTGTTCGGCGGCTCTGATCTGTCTCGCCACGATTTGAGTGCACAATCTTTCGCCGCGCGTTTCGCCGCGAAAGAGGCGACTCTGAAGGCTTTGGGTGGCAATCTCCAGGGCTTTAGCTGGCACGACATTCAGGTCACCGGTGAGGCAGGACAACCACCCACGCTGGTTCTGACAGGCGCCGCACTTGCTCGGGCGCGCGAGCGGGGTGCGTCATCCTGGCACCTATCTCTCAGCCATGACAAAGGGATGGCTCTCGCTTTTGTGGTGATGGAGGGTGCGCAGTGAGGGAGGCGCTGATTCGACCCGCCGCCATTTCCCACAACGTGGGTGTGTTGGCCGAGATGGCAAAGACCCCCAACCTGTTGATTGTGGTGAAAGCCGATGGATATGGTCACGGTGCTCTCACGGCTGCGAGGGCTGCCCTCGAAGGCGGAGCGAATTGGTTAGGCACCGCGGACACTACGGAAGCTCTCGAGCTTCGAGCCGATGGCGTTGAGTCTCGGGTCTTAGCGTGGTTGTTTGGCCCCAGTGAGGACCTCTCTCCGGCTCTTGAGGCAGGAATCGATCTAGGGGTGTCCTCACGTCAGCAACTGGAGCAAGTCATCAGGGCGGTGACTCCGGGCAGGCCTGCTCGAATCCACCTGAAGGTCGACACCGGTCTGGGTCGAAACGGCGCGGACCCCAGGGAGTGGGAGGCACTATTCCAGGCAGCAAAGTCGGCCCAGGACTCCGGCGTGGTCGTTGTGGTCGGCCTTTTCACCCACCTTTCCGGAACCTCCCCTGAGGCTGATGAACAGCAGGGCGTGGTCTATGAGCAAGCTCTCGCGGTGCTGGATTCGGTGGGACTCCAACCTGAGATCCGCCATGTCGCCTCGAGCATTGGAACGAGTGATTCTCCCGGTCTCGCTCACGACATGGTGCGGGTCGGAGCTGCTGCTTACGGGGTTCCCGTGACTCCCCGCTATCGCGAGGTGGGCCTTATCCCCGCAATGCGAGTCAGCGGTCAGCTCATCTTGGTGAAACGGGTCCACGAGGGACTGGGGGTCGGCTATGGCCACACCTATCGCACGAGCTCGGAGACAACGCTCGCTCTCGTTCCCCTGGGCTATGCCGATGGAATTCCCCGTCATGCCTCCAATGCGGGACCTGTGACCATCGATGGTCAACGCTTCCGTGTTTCTGGTCGTATTTCGATGGATCAGTTCACGGTTGACGCGGGTGAGTCTGCCGTTCATGAAGGTCAGTGGGCCGTGTTGTGGGGGGACCCGTCCCAGGGTGAACCGAGTGCGAATGATTGGGCAGAAGCTGCCGGCACGATTGCCTATGAAATCGTCACCCGGTTGGGATCCAGAATTCCTCGCGTGGTGGCGTAATGAAACTGGTCATCCCGACAAGCGCCGAGATGGAGCGCTGGGGGCAGCTGTGTGGAGCAGTCGCGAGGGCAGGCGATGTTTTGGTGCTGACGGGTGACTTGGGTGCCGGAAAAACTACTTTCGCGAGGGGTTTCGGTGAGGCACTGGATCTTGAGACCCCGGTGGCAAGCCCGACCTTTATCGTCGCGAGAACTCATCCCCGCCAGCAGGCTGAGCTGCCTGCTCTGGTGCATCTGGACGCCTATCGCCTGGGATCAGCGGCGGAACTCGATGAGCTCGATATTGATGTGGAGAATTCGATTGTGCTCGCCGAGTGGGCAGCGCCCTTCGCTGGGGCACTGGCATCCTCGTGGGTGGAAATCTCGATTGCCAGGCCGGTGGGGGATTCCCCAGACCTGGACAGTGATGAACCCCGCGAGGTCAGCCTGAGTGCTCGTGGCGAACACGGGGACTTGTTCGATCGACTGATCAAGGCAAGCGAGGAATTCCATGTTCCTGGCAGTTGATTCATCACTCGGGACTTCGGTTGCCGTGGTGTCCTCGGAAGGCCACATTCTGTCCGAGTGCTCCAGCGAAGATACGCGAGGTCATGCCGAGAACATCGGTGCTCTCCTACAGGATGCTCTGGCCAGCGCCGGAATAGCGGCGTCAGATGTCACCCACGTCGTGATGGGGGTCGGGCCAGGGCCTTTCACAGGTTTGCGTGTGGGGATGGCCGCTGCAGAAGCTTTCGCCCATTCGAGATCTCTTCCCTTGATTCCTCTCGTGAGTCATGATGCTGAAGCTCTCGGTGCGGGTGAGGTGGTGATCGTGACGGATGCGAGGCGCGGAGAAGTTGCCTACTCCGTCTACCAGGGGGAGTCCGTCTTCAGGCGAGTCCTCGGACCGGCTCTTGCTCGACCCGAGAATCTTGAGCACGAGCTCGGGGAGCACAGTTCGCTGCTACGCATCCAAGTCGAGACCATCTCCGCCGGGAAACTGGGTCAGGTGGCCCACGCCTACCTCACAGCCGGAGTCGCTCCTGAGTCGAGAGCACCACAGTACCTCCGCGCCCCGGATGTGACGGTGGCTCCATGACCTACGTGTTGAGCCGAGCCCAGCTCGAAGACCTGCCTCCGATGATCGAGCTAGAGGCCGCCCTGTTCGGTTCTGATGCCTGGCCGCCGGAGCTCATGGTCGCGGAAGTTTCCTATCCCGAGAGCTACTATCTGGTGGCCAGAGAGCACGGACGCGATGAGATTGTCGGCTACGGGGGTCTGCGCGCAGCGCGCCGGGATGCCTGGCAGGGCGATATTCAAACTCTCGCGGTGGTTCCGGAGCACCGTCGGACGGGTCTCGGACGAACACTCCTTCGCGCGCTCCTTGCGGAGGCGTCAGCTCGTGGAGTTGGCGATGTTTTTCTCGAAGTACGTGCAGACAATGACGCTGCGGTGGCGTTGTATGAGTCGGAGGGGTTTGAGGCGATTGATCGGCGCGTCGGGTACTACCAGCCCGATGGGGTGGACGCCATCGTGATGCGCTTGCAGAGTCTGACGCCAGGTCCAGGATGGGCGGTGGCTGATGAGTGAGCCGTTGGTGCTGGGCATAGAAACCAGCTGTGATGAGACCGGTGTGGGTATTGTCCGTGGCTCCACGCTCCTCGCCCACAGCGTTGCCTCCTCTATGGAGGAGCACGCTCGATATGGAGGGGTGGTCCCAGAAGTTGCCGCGCGAGCCCACTTGGAGGCTCTTCCCCAGGTGCTCTTGGATGCTCTGGCGAAAGCCGGGGTGTCGTATTCAGACCTGGACGGGATTGCGGTGACGAGCGGGCCGGGCCTTGCCGGAGCACTCATGGTCGGAGTCGGGGCTGCCAAAGCATTAGCGGTGAGTCTTGGGTTGCCCCTCTACGCAGTGAACCATCTCGTCGGTCACGTGGGAGTGGAGTGCCTGGCGGAGGGAGAGGACGCCCTGAAGGCGCCGACCATTGCGTTGCTGGTGTCTGGTGGTCACACCTCGCTCCTATTGGTTCGGGACCTGGTGAACGATGTTGAGTTGCTGGGGGAGACCATTGATGACGCCGCAGGTGAGGCTTTTGACAAGGTAGCTCGCGTGCTCGGATTGCCTTATCCGGGCGGACCAGAAATCGATCGGGTGGCGAAATCCGGAGACCCTGAGTTTTTTCGGTTCCCCCGGGGGCTGACCGCGCACAAAGATCAGGACAAACATCGATACAACTTCTCGTTCTCAGGCTTGAAGACCGCTGTTGCCCGCTATGTCGAGTCCGCGAGGGCTCGAGGCGAGGATATCGACGTGCCCTCGATCGCCGCCTCCTTTCAGGAAGCGGTTGCGGATGTTTTGATCCAGAAATCTATTCAGGCGTGTCGGGACCACGACACTCCCCGGTTGCTCTTGGGCGGCGGCGTTGCCGCAAACTCTCGCGTGAGAGGCCTAGCCCAGGAGCGGTGCGACCAAGCAGGAATTGACCTTCGGGTCCCACCGCTCTCACTCTGCACCGATAACGGGGCCATGATTGCAGCGTTGGGTGCTCAGAGAATGATGGCCGGGTTTGAACCCTCGTCACTGTCGAGCGGGGTCTTCTCGACTCTCTCGCCCTCCATCATTCAGCTCTAGGGTCTGCCTGGGTAGTCTGGGAGCATGAGCGACCAGTTGCAGCACTCTGAAAGAGAGGAACCCGAGGTCATTACAGAGGTCTCGGTGTCGGAAATCTCCGTGGAGCGCACCGGTTCGCTGCCGGCCCGGAGCGAACCGAAAACCGGCAGCACGCTCTCCAGGGTTGCCTTAGGGGTCGGTGTTTTTAGTCTTCTCTTCGCCCCTGTTTTTGGCGTCGGCATCGTGCCCGCCATCGTGGGCATCATTCTGGGTCACATCGCCAGGCGCGGTGAGCCGGTGAGTCGTATTCGAGCCACCATCGGTGTGGGCCTGAGCTACGTCGCATTGGTCATCGGGACCGCGGTGTTGGTGTTGGTAGCACTCCCCATTGTTTTGGCCTTCTTGGTCAGCACGGGTTACGTACTCGCCAACTAAGCCACCCGATCGGCCAGTATGGCCGTCTTTATCCCGGCAATGCGGGTGAGGATGAGCGTGGCGGTGTCGGTCCCCTCGAGGGGGAGCGTTGTGCGCAGTGCCGCTGGGTCAACATCAATACCGCGCTTCTTGATTTCCAGTGTTCCCAGGTCAGCGCCGCGGATAAGTGCCTGAACGTTCTTGGTGGAGTAGGGCACGCTCTCGCGCACTCGAAAGCACTGGACAAGGGGTGAGTAAATGGGCTCAGGACCGGTCATATAGGCGATGGTGGGATCAATCATGTGAGCACCGTGCTCTCGGGCGAGGTCGCCAATCAGGCGGGCACGAATAACGGCGCCATCAGGCTCCGCAATGTAGTCCTGAAGTTCACCAACCGGCGCATCTGGCGAGTCTCTCGGACCAGTGATCTCCGCTCCTCCGCCATCTCTAAGGACCAAAGCGCTCCTGGTGATGCCCTCGCGGGCCAGTGCGCCGAACCAGAGCACGACCTCGACAACGCTGCCCTTCCAGGAGACCCACTGCGCTTCGCATCCCTCAGGGATGAGGTCTCGATCCATGCCCGGAGCAAGTTTGATTCCAGTGGGGCGGGATGTTGCCTGGTGGAGTACCCACTCGAGTGAGGGTGACCAATCGTCAGGGTTCTGGAAGCGGGTGCTCCCCTCTCGCCTCGCCGGATCGAACCACAGGGCTTCGGCGTCGGAAAGGTCCGCAGTTTCCGCATCAATATGTTCCACAGTCACGGTGTCAAAAGGCTGGAGGTTATAGGCGGCGAGTGCGGCGGTGACGTCGTCTCGCTCAAGAGCTCGAACCCTTAGCCCCGCTCCGGCAAAGGCAAGGGAATCACCGCCCAGTCCGCAACCGGCATCGGTGACGGAGGTGACCCCTGCCTGAAGAAAACGTCCCGCGTGATGGCTCGACACTTCTAGTCGCGAGGCAACTTCGAGCCCTTCCGGGGAGAACAGCATCCGATCCGCAAAGTCTCCAAACTTGTCGTGTGCTTTTGCCCGCAGCGATACCTGTCCCATGACGGCACTCACCGTATCCAAGGAATGACCTTGTTTTCGCAGATGTGCCACTGTGCGGAGAACATCATTCGGGGAGTGTGGCTCATCCATGCTGGAGAGCAGACGGAGAGCGTCCGGCGTGAGAAGTGCGTCTAGTTCGTGTCTCTCCACGGCCCCATTCTGTCAGGGCGACACGAACTGGCACTCGTATTGCGCGAGTGCTAATGGGTTCGCTACAGTTGGGTTAGCACTCGAATAGTGAGTGTGCTAACTAAGAGTCTCAGAAAGAGGTCAACCGTGTCGGTCTCCATCAAACCGCTCGAAGATCGCATTGTGATCAAGCAGGTCGAAGCAGAGCAGACGACTGCTTCTGGTTTGGTCATTCCTGACACCGCGAAAGAAAAGCCTCAGGAAGGCGAAGTTGTCGCGGTAGGTCCCGGTCGCTTCGATGACAATGGCAACCGAGTTCCCATGGATGTTGCTGTGGGAAATCGCGTGCTCTACTCGAAGTACGGCGGCACTGAAGTGAAGTTCGGCGCAGACGAGTATCTCGTCCTGTCGGCTCGCGATGTGCTTGCCATCGTGGAGCGCTAAGAGCAAAACCAACTGTAAAAGAAGGCCCACACACTGTGTGGGCCTTCTGGTGTTAAAGCCATAAACCCGGGTATAGCCTGAGGCGGTGAATGAGTCCACCCGCCAGAGAGACGGTTTCCTTGCCGCCGCTGCGGCCTATGGTCTCTGGGGGCTCCTTCCCGCCTACTTTGTGGCTCTGGATCCCAGCGGTCCGATAGAAATTCTTGCGTTTCGCATTGTGTTGTCTCTCGTTTTTTGCGTCGTGATTCTGGCCATTATGCGGAGACTCCCGAGAACGGCAGCGCTTCTGCAAGATCCCAACATTCTTCGGTTCTCAGCGTTAGCCGCCGTGTTGATCTTGATCAACTGGTCGGTCTATGTCTACGCGTCCCTCAACCAATTCATCGTGGAGGCAGCGCTCGGCTATTTCATCAACCCCCTAGTCACGGTGGCGCTGGGAGTCGTTGTGTTGAAAGAGAAATTGCGCCCCCTGCAATGGGGCGCCCTTGCCCTCGCTGTGCTGGCGGTTGTTGTACTCGCAGTCGGGTATGGATCAGTGCCCGTGATTTCGTTGACGCTCGCGTTCTCCTTTGGGTTTTACGGTTTTGTGAAAAACCGCATGGGGCCGACGGTCAAGTCTCTGGACAGTCTGACCCTGGAGACTCTCTGGCTCACGCCCATTGCCCTGGGACTCCTGGTCTGGGTCTACTTCAGCAGCGGCCTGACCCTGGGAACGCTCGGCACCGGTCATACGGTGTTGTTGCTGATGGCGGGAGCAGTGACCTCGATTCCGCTGCTGTTTTTTGGCGCGGCGGCACGTCGTCTTCCCCTGTCCGTGATCGGCCTGATGCAGTACTTGGCGCCGGTAATGCAGTTCACCTTTGGGGTGGCAATCATGGGCGAGCCGATGCCTCTGGAGCGCTGGATTGGCTTCTCTTTGGTCTGGGTTGCTCTGGTAATTCTCAGCATTGATGCCCTGACTCACCGTCGAAATCGGTTGTTCAATCCGGCTAATCACTGACATTTTGGGCTTCTTGCGGGTTAACCCGGCCTAAGCCCGTTACACGGATGTAACCAAACTGGCTTGTTTCCGGCACAAAATGCACCTAAGTTAGGAAGCTGTGGCTATGTTTGGCATGGCCACTTTCTTTACATCAAGTAAACATAAGGAGCATCATGAGCGTATTTTCGAAGGCTGGGAGTGGTTTTGCCATTCTCGCTGCCTCCGCGCTAGTGCTCAGCGGCTGTGCAGCCGCTGAAGAAGCAGCTCCAGAGGCCACAGATGCAGCGGAAACTTCTGCTGCAGCTGATTCTCTGGCGCTGAAGATCGGTACGGCCCTGCCCGTTACCGGTTCTCTTGCATTCCTCGGACCACCCGAAGAAGCAGGTGTAGCTCTTGCAGCTGCAGACATCAACGCCGCAGATGCTGGAATCAGCATTGAGGTTGTTTATGGTGACTCCGGTGACCTCGACAACAAGGCATACGAAACCGAAATCCCCCGTCTTCTGAACGAGGGCGTTTCTGCAATCGTGGGTGCTGCATCCTCGAGTGTGTCCCTGTCTTTCATCGACCAGGTGACCAAGGAAGCAGGCGTTCTGCAGATTTCTCCTGCGAACACCTCTACTACTCTCTCTGACTACGACGACGACGGACTGTACTTCCGTACCGCACCTGCAGACTTCCTGCAGGGTGAGGCACTGGGTCAGCTGCTCGCAGCCGATGGTCACGAGACTGCTGCATTCCTGACTCTGAATGACGCCTACGGCATCACTCTTCAGGAAGAGGCAA
>CAZPBS010000037.1:0-11376 GCA_964584925.1 uncultured Microbacteriaceae bacterium | reverse complement strand
CCGGTGTGCGAGCGGGTGGGGTAGAGCTTGGAAATCACGGCCGTCTTGGCGTGAGGGCCAGCCTCGATGGCTGCCCTCATGCCGGCACCTCCGGCGCCGACGATGACAACGTCGAACTGGTGGTGGTGTGTGGTGATGTCGTTCTGTGGAGTTGTGGTGTTAGCGCTTGCCATCATGTGCTCTACATCACCTCAGCACAGAACGAAGGCAGCAGTTCGGCAGGTGACCCAGCGGGGCAGGGGTCAAAGGCGTAAATGGTGAGGGTTCCGAGGACCAACAACGCGATGGTCGACACCAGGAGAGCACCGTGGAGGATTCTCCGGGTGGACGCCTGAGTTGCGTAGTCATTGACCAGGGTGCGCATTCCATTTGCCCCGTGAATCAACGCAAGCCACAGCATGGCCGTGTCCCAGACAACCCAGAAGGGGTCTGTGAACTTGCCGGCGACGAAGGCGAAGTCGATGGCCTTGACGCCCTCGCCGACCATCAGATTGACGAACAGGTGGCCGAAGATGAGGACGACGAGGACGATGCCAGAGGCACGCATGTAAATCCAGCCCCACTTTTCCCAGTTGATTCCGCGCTTCTCGGGGCGGATGGGGGACCGGGGAGTCTCGATAGTTACGCTCATTGCTCTACCACCCAAACACATTCATCAGATGACGGGGAGTGAACGCCAGCATTGTCACAACCCAGAGGCTCAGCACGACATAGAACATCGCCACGTGGTGACGCGCACCGATGTTCCAGAAGTCAACGAGGATGATGCGCAACCCGTTGAAGGCGTGGAAGACGACCGCGCCAACGAGCCCAATCTCGGCAACACCCATGAGGGGAGTTTGGTAGGCGCCAATGACGGCGTTGTATGCCTCAGGGCTGACGCGGACGAGGGCAGTGTCCAGGATGTGGACGAGCAAGAAGAAGTAAATGCCAATGCCGGTAATCCGGTGGAGGACCCACGACCACATGCCTTCACGGCCGCGGTAAAGAGTTCCTCCGGGGATGACACTTTTCTTGCGGGGGGTGGGCACTTCAATAGTCACCGAGGGTGACGCAGAAGTCCCAGAGTTACTTGCAGAAGTCGCCACGACTCTGCCCCTTTCCTGTGTAGCCCTGAATGCCCCCATCATACGATGTCTTGCATGGGCACTTTCCCAGCTTGCCACTAGCCTTGTGCCATGTCTCAGAGCTCTCCTCACGAGTTTTATGCCGTGATTCCAGCGGGTGGTTCAGGAACCAGGTTGTGGCCATTGTCTCGATCGCAGGAACCGAAGTTCCTGCTCGATCTCCTCGGTACCGGCAAATCGTTGCTGGTAGAGACGATCGAGCGCTTGTCTCCTTTTGCCGATGAGAATCATGTGTATGTGGTGACGGGTGAAGCCCATGTCCCTGCTGTGAGGAACCAGGCTCCAGCTTTGCCGACGACCAATGTCCTGAGTGAGCCATCGCCGAAGAACTCTGCCGCAGCAGTGGGTTTGGCCGCATACGTGCTGAACGGTCTCAACCCCGATGCGATCGTGGGGTTCTTCGCCGCGGACCATGTGATTCAGGAGGACTCAGCATTCCAAGAAGTCCTCAAGACCGCTATCAGTGCTGCGGAGTCGGGACACCTGGTCACCATCGGGATCACACCGCATGAGCCCTCGAGTGCTTTCGGTTACATCAAAAAGGACGGAGAGTTCTCGGGCAAAGGTGTCCACCATGTCGGTGAGTTTGTCGAAAAACCGTCCTTCCTGGATGCTCAACGCTTTCTCGCTTCGGGTGACTATCTCTGGAACGCAGGAATCTTTGTGGGCAAAGTGTCCTCGGTGGTGGCTGCGTTTGATGAGTTTGCCGCTGAGCTTGGAGCTCCTCTGCGCGACATCGCTAAGGCACTATCCGAGGGCGAGAATTTTGAGAGTGCGTGGGATGCTCTGCCGTCCATCGCTTTTGACTACGCCGTCGCAGAACCTGCGGCGAGAGCAGGAAAGTTCCTGGTGGTGCCCGGGAGCTTTGGATGGCAAGACGTCGGAGATTTTGCGTCCCTGGCGGGAGCAAGAGACAACGGGGCCGCATCGGATGTGATTGTGGTGGGTGACACGACCAAGGTGCACCCCCACGATTCCACCGGAATCGTTGTCGGGTCCTCGGGTCGCATCATCACGGTGTTGGGCATGAAAGATGTCGTCATTGTCGATACTCCTGATGCTCTACTGGTCACGACGAAGGACCACGCGCAGGAAGTGAAGCAGATCGTGGAGAGCATGAAAGAACAGGGCCTCGAGGGCATCCTCTAGCTCGATTGCGCCCTCAGCCCGGTAGCATCGGGTCCATGCGAATTCTGATTACCGGTGGAGCAGGTTTTGTTGGCTCTCACCTCGCCGAGCGCCTTCTAGACCAAGGCCACGATGTCATCGCCGTCGACAATTACTTCACCGGGTCAAAGAGGAATATCGAGCATCTGCTCACCAACTCCCGTTTTGAGCTCATGCGTCACGATGTGACCTTCCCGCTCTACGTCGAAGTTGATGCGATCTATAACCTGGCGTCTCCGGCGTCCCCGGTTCACTACCAACACGACCCTGTTCAGACCACCAAGACAAACGTCATGGGCGCTATTAACATGCTCGGGTTGGCTAAGCGCTTGCGTGTTCCGATTCTCCAGGCCTCAACGTCTGAGGTCTATGGAGATCCCGAAGTTCACCCGCAGCCGGAGGAGTACTGGGGCAAGGTCAACCCCATTGGGCCGAGAGCCTGCTACGACGAGGCGAAGCGCGTTGCCGAGACTTTGTTCTTCGACTATCACCGCCAACACGGACTCGATATTCGCGTTGCTCGAATCTTCAACACCTATGGGCCCCGGATGGCAGCGGATGACGGTCGGGTAGTCAGCAACTTCATTGTTCAGGCGCTCCGCGGCGAACCCCTCACCATTTACGGTGATGGCTCCCAGACCCGCTCTTTCTGCTACGTCGATGACTTGGTGTCGGGACTTATTGCTCTGATGGAGAACGCCTCAAACGATCCGGGACCCGTCAACTTGGGCAACCCTGGCGAATTCACGATGCTGGAGCTTGCCTCCCTTGTCCTAGACATGACCGGTTCATCCTCTCCGATTGAGCACCGCGACTTGCCAGCAGATGATCCTAAGCAGCGTCAACCCAACATCGACAAGGCAAAGAAGGTACTGGGGTGGGAACCCTCGGTCCCTTTGCGAGATGGACTAAAGAAGACCATCGACTACTTCCAGTCCCAGCTGGGGTAGGTAGCTCGTGCCCATCCCGTTCATCCTCGATACCGATACGGCTCAAGACGATTGTGTTGCGATTCTTCTGGGAGTCCTCGACGAGTTAGCAGACCTCCGTGCAGTCACCATGGTGGCCGGCAATGTGGGATTTGATCAGCAGACCGAGAACGCTCTGATGACCCTTAGCGTTGCGGGGGCGCTTGGAGAAGTCCCCGTGTATCTCGGATGCCGCCGCCCGATGGTCAGGGAGTGGGTATCGGCAGAGAACGTCCACGGCGATGGTGTGGGCGGGTTATCGATGGACACCGAGGGTGTAGCGGTTGAGGACGAGCATGCCGTTGATGCACTTGTGCGCCTGACCGCCGAAGAACCGGGGAAACTCAACGTGGTCGCCATCGGACCGCTCACAAACATCGCGATGGCTGTGGTGAAAGACCCAGACTTTCCGTCAAGGGTGAATCGTCTTTTCATCATGGGTGGGTCAAACAATGCGAGAGGCAACATCACTGCGGCCGCCGAGTTCAACTTCTATGTCGATCCCGATGCCGCCAAAATTGTGTTCGGCGCGGGGTTTGACATCACTGTTGTTCCTTGGGAGCCGTTGACCGTGCGCGATGCCATCTTCTCGAGAGACCAGATGGCCTTGATCGGCGGGCAGGGGACTCCGGTTGCTACGTTTTTCCGTCGCGTGTGCGAAACGACGCTGGAGTTTGACGAGAGTGTCGGAATACCGGGATCTTCCCACCCAGATTCCTTGACGGTGGCGATCATGCTTCACCCAGAACTCGTGACCAAGAGCGCGCCCTATGCAGTGGATGTCGAAGCTGATTCGGAACTGACGAGGGGCTACTCAGCCATGTCGTGGGGGATTCATGGGCTGAAGCCCAACGCCCGAGTTATCGAGGAAGTCGATGCACAGGCTTTCTATTCCTATATCTCGTCGACTATGGGCACCATTACGGTGCCCTCCCGCCCCATCATCGGTTTGGACTAGCTAGGAGAGAGCTTCAAGCGATGCTTGAGGCACATCTGAGCGCCATACCCCCGAGTTAATTTTCGGTGAACTTCGGCACTCTAAGATGAGAATCAATTAGCCATCGTCTCCACCCTCATTGCTGAACACTGAGGCGAAATTTCGGGGCCGAGTCGATGGCTGTCATACCAAGATGAGAGGACACATTAGTGAAAGCAATCACCGCAAAGCGTACCTTCGCCGGTATCGCTGCTTTGGGTGCTGCTGCCCTGGTTCTGGCAGGTTGTGCTGCAGAGCCGATGGAAGAAGCAGTTACCGAGGAGGCAGTTGTCGAAGAAGAAGCGGCAGCTCCCGAGCTTGACTTCCTGGCTTGTGCTGTTTCTGACGAGGCAAGTTTCCAGGACAACTCGTTCAACGAGGCTGTCTACGACGGTCTCCTGCAGGCAGAATCTGAGCTGGGTGTTCAAATCGCAGAAGCAGAGTCCAACAGTGCAGAGGACTTCGCGCCGAACCTCCAGGCCATGGTCGACGCCAGCTGTGATGTCATCATTGCCGTGGGATTCAACCTTGTTGCGGATGTCAACGTAGCTGCTGCTGCTAACCCTGACATGAGCTTCGTCACGGTTGATGGTTGGAGCGAAGGAAACGACAACCTGAAGCCTGTTGGCTACAAGATGAACCAGTCCAGCTACCTCGCTGGTTACCTCGCAGCTGCCTACTCAACCACCAAGGTTGTCGGTACCTACGGTGGTCTCCAGATTGACGCTGTGACCGACTTCATGTCCGGCTTCTACTACGGTGCGAAGGCCTACGAGACCGAGACCGGCACCGCTGTGACCGTTCTTGGTTGGGACCCCGCAGCCGCCGAAGGCCAGTTCTGGGGTGGGTTTGCTCCTAACGACGCCGTCGGTAAGAGCATCGCAGCGTCAATGCTCGAGCAGGGCGCAGACGTTCTCTTCCCCGTGGGTGGAGACCAGTTCGGTGCTGGTATCGAAGCTATTAAGGAAGCCGGCGACAATGGCGTCATGATTGGTGTCGACAAGGACATCGCTTTGACCTCACCTGAGTACGCCGACTACATCCTTACCTCTGCCGAGAAGCGCATGGGCGCTGCAACCTTCGACATCATCGAAGACTATGCAGTGAACGGCAACTTCAGCGGTGACTACTACATGGGTGACCTGGCCAACGAGGGAACGGACATTTCACCGTTCTACGCCTTCGACGACCAGATCGACCAGGCCATCAAGGATCGCCTTGCAGAACTCAAGGCAGGCATCATTGATGGATCGATTGACCCACTGGCCTAGGCTGCTGGGTTACGTCGTAACGTGATCGACTGTGGGGCCCTAGACACTGTCTAGGGCCCCACAGCTTTCTCGTCTAGTCTGTTTTTACCCCGCAGAAAGGGACCAGGCAATGAAGCTTGAACTTCAGGGAATGACCAAGCGTTTTGGTCCCGTCGTTGCTAACGACAACATTTCGCTCGTCGTTGAGCCAGGTCAAATTCATGCTCTCCTCGGTGAGAATGGTGCGGGTAAGTCAACCCTGATGAATCTTCTCTATGGGCTGTATCAGCCTGATGAGGGACGCATCGTTCTCGATGGAGCTGAGCAGTCATTTTCTGGCCCAGGTGACGCCATGGACGCCGGTATCGGCATGGTCCACCAGCACTTCATGTTGGTTCCTGTTTTTAGCGTCGCGGAGAACGTGATCCTCGGGAATGAGCCCTCTACCCGCTGGGGCTCCCTAGACCTCGCCACTGCTCGGGAGCGGGTCCGAGAGATTTCCGCTCGTTTTGGTTTTGATATCGATCCTGATGCCACCATTGAAGATCTGCCTGTGGGCATTCAGCAGCGGGTGGAGATTGTGAAGGCCCTGGCGCGTGAAGCGAAAGTCCTTATTTTGGATGAGCCAACCGCCGTATTGACGCCCCAAGAGACAGATGAGCTCATGGCGATTATGCGCCAGTTGGCTAACGAGGGAACCTCGATTGTGTTCATCACTCACAAGCTTCGCGAAGTAAAGGCTGTTGCTGACGTCGTGACCGTTATTCGAGGAGGCAAGGTCATTGACTCTGTTTCTCCGGAAACCTCTGTGGGTGACCTTGCATCGTTGATGGTGGGTCGCGAGGTCGATCTGACTGTCAACAAGAACCCCCCGCAGCTCGGAGATGTTGTTCTGGAGGTCCGAGACTTGGTGGTTGTCGATGACCGCCAACAAAAAGTCATCGATGGGATTTCTTTGGAAGTTCGAGCCGGGGAGGTACTGTGTCTGGCCGGTGTTGAGGGAAATGGTCAGACCGCTTTTGCAGAAACCCTTTTGGGGCTTCGTCACGTCACCTCAGGGACCATCACGCTCGGCGGGAGAGACATCACCGACTCCAGTGTTCGAGAGGTGCTGGAAGCAGGTGTTGGTTATATTCCCGAGGACCGCAAGAAAGACGGTCTCGTGGGGGATTTCACCCTCGAAGAGAACTTCATGACCGACGGTTCGTTCTCGAGACCGTGGACCAAGGGTCTTTCCATTGATTTTCCCTCCCGTGAAGCGACCAGTGCTGACCTGATTGAGCGCTTTGACATTCGGACCCCGTCGGCCACAACCTTGGCCAGCAAATTGTCCGGTGGAAATCAGCAGAAGGTTGTGGTGGCGAGGGAACTGACACGCGACCTGAAACTCTTCGTAGCTGCGCAACCCACGCGAGGTGTTGATGTGGGGTCTATCGAATTTATTCACGAGCAAATCATTGCAACGAGAGATCGCGGTATCCCCGTGGTGATTATTTCGACGGAACTCGACGAGGTTTACGGTTTGGCCGATCGCATCGCTGTGATGTACCGGGGTCGAATTGTAGGAATTGTTCCTCCCTCGACGACAAGAGAGCAGATGGGCCAAATGATGGCGGGAATCGTTCCAGAGGGAATCGCGGCATGACGCTTCTGAAGGAAATATTGTCAACGAGCGCGACCCGCGCCTTCTTGTCCATTGTCATGGGCTTCCTCGTGGGAGCCATCTTCATGATGATCTCCGGTGAAGAAGTAGGCGAAGCGCTGGAATCAGGAGGCCTCGGAGAAGCCTTTGGTGCCGCCTTGATGACGGTCTCTGATGGCTACAGTGCCCTATTCCGAGGATCCATTTTCAACACTCGAGCCGATGACTTGGTGACAGCTCTTCGGCCGCTGACGGAGACTTTGAGATTGGGTGCGCCGCTTATCGCGGCAGGTTTGGGTATTTCACTGGGATTCCGGGTCGGCTTGTTCAACATTGGTGGAAATGGGCAGATGGTGTTCGGAATTCTCTGGGCTACATGGGTGAGCACTCGGATGGAACTCCCCATCGTTCTTCACATGCTGGCAGCTCTTATTGTGGCCATTCTCGGCGCAGCCCTGTGGGGAGCGCTGGTGGGCTTCTTGAAAGCTCAGACAGGTGCGCACGAGGTCATTTTGACCATCATGCTCAACTACGTCTCGATTTACCTGTTCACGTGGTTCATTAGAAACCCCGACCTCCTTCAGCAGGTCGAGGCCGGAGGAACCCCGAAGTCAGATGCGCCCGCCATTTCCGCGCAGCTTCCGCAGCTCTTCCCCGGCACCTACTCCTTGCATGTTGGTTTTGTGCTGGCCATCTTGGCGGTGATTACATACTGGTGGCTCATGGAGCGCTCCGCGATTGGGTATCGCTTCAGGATGGTGGGCCACAACCCGCACGCTGCACGAACTGCGGGAATTTCGGTAGAGCGCACCTACATCTATGCCATGGCTGTCTCCGCAGCTTTCTTGGGTGTTGCGGGAGCCAATCAAGCTCTCGGAACCCAGGTCCCCTATACCGAGACCGTTCACGCGGGCATTGGGTTTGACGGCATCACCGTTGCTCTTCTCGGTGGAGGCAATGCGGTGGGAATCTTCTTTGCGGGGCTCCTCTTCGGTGCCTTCAAAGCGGGTGGCCCCCAAATGCAGGTCATTGGTGTGTCTCCAGAGGTCCTGGGAATTGTGCAGGGCGCCATCGTTCTCTTTATCGCGGCACCACCTTTGGTTCGAGCAATCTTCCGGTTGCCAGCATTCTCGAGCACCCCAGCACTTGACCGACTCAGAGCACGCTTCCGGCGGAAGGGGGTCACCTCATGAGCACCACAGTGACTCCTGGCGTTTTTTCTCTTGCTGAAGCCAAGGTGAGCTGGAAAGCCCCATGGTTCATGGCGTTTTTCAGCGTTGTGGTGTTTGGCGGTTTTGGCGTTCTGGGTCGACGAGAGCCCGTCGTGTATTCCTTGACAGCGGAGGATGCGAACTTCACTCTCCCACCCATCGAAGCCATGTCTTACATGGTGGGGTTGACCTTAGGCGCCATATTGTTGGTGATCACCGGATTGGCTTTCCTGTGGGTTATTCAGAAGAAGCCGGTGCCGCTGTGGTGGTCCCTGGTCTTTGGGTTCATTGCCATCACGGCCCTGTTGGGATGGTTAGCTGCGGGTGATCGGGTTCCCGTTGCCTTCCTGTTGGCCAACGCCATCGTTCTCGCGATCCCCATCATGTTCGGGGGGATGGCAGGAGTGATGTCCGAGCGCGTGGGCGTTGTCAACATCGCCATTGAGGGGCAGCTGTTGACCGGAGCCTTTGTGGCAGCGGTCGTGTCCACTCTGACGGGAAACCTCTACATCGGAATGGTCGCTGCCATGATTGCGGCCGCTTTGGTCTCGATGGTGCTAGCGGTATTTGCAGTCCGCTATCTGGTTGACCAGATCATTGTGGGAGTGGTGCTCAACGTCCTCGTCATCGGCGTGACCAACTTCCTGTACTCCCAGTGGCTGACACAAGACGCTTCAGCATCCAATGCACCCGGCACTTTCCCGGTGATGTCGATTCCAGTCCTGAGTGAAATCCCGATTTTGGGCCCCGTACTGTTTGAGAACCGCCTGACTGTATTTCTCGCCTTCCTGGCGGTTCCTCTGCTCTGGTATGTGCTGTTTCGCACCAGTTGGGGCTTGCGTGCCCGCGCAGTGGGGGAATATCCGATGGCAGCAGACACCATGGGTATTGGAGTGGCTGCCACCCGTTTCTGGTGGGTAGTGATGGGAGGGGCGCTTGCCGGTCTCGGAGGAGCCGCTCTCACCATTGGGAACGTCGGTGCGTTTGGTAAGGAGATGACGCAGGGGCAGGGCTTTATTGCGCTCGCAGTCGTGATTCTTGGCCGCTGGCACCCCTTCTATATGTCTGCCGCAGCATTGCTCTTTGGGTTCTCGATTATTCTCCGAGTGTGGGCCAACCAGGTGAGCCCGGGAATTCCCACGGACTTCATCATCATGGTCCCCTACCTCGTCACCATCATTGCGGTGGTCGGATTTGTGGGCCGAGTGAGGCCTCCCGCGGCATCTGGCAAACCGTATGTCAAGGAGTGACGCTCGTGAGCGATATTGATTGGGAGTCGTTGCGAGAAATAGCGACCAGCGCGATGCGCCGGGCCTATGCCCCCTACTCGGATTTTCCTGTTGGGGCAGCGGCGATGGTGGACGATGGCCGGGTGGTGTCGGGGTGCAACGTAGAGAACGCCAGTTACGGAGTAGGGCTTTGTGCGGAGTGCTCTCTGGTGTCTAATCTGACGATGACTGGGGGAGGCAAGCTGATTGCCTTTACCTGTGTCGATGGCAACGGTGAGATTTTGATGCCGTGTGGACGTTGTCGACAGTTGCTCTATGAACACTCTGCTGAGGGGATGCTTTTGGAGACCGTGAGCGGAGTGAAGACCATCGATGAGGTGTTGCCTGATGCCTTTGGCCCACGACAACTGGAGGAGTTCCGTAATGGCTGAGCCCACACCCACCGCACTTGACATTCAGGCTCTCCCCAAAATCTCGCTCCACGATCATCTCGATGGTGGTCTTCGTCCCTCCACCATTCTGGAAATAGCTGAGGCAGAAGGTGTTGCTCTGCCCATCGAGGACGCAACGGGATCACCCATTGCTGATGCGGGACGTCTGGGTGAGTGGTTCGCAGAGAAGTCTGACTCTGGTTCCCTCGTGGAATACCTGAAGACGTTTGATGTGACGACCGCAGTCATGCAAAGCGAAGCGGGACTTCACCGCATTGCGAAGGAGTTCGTCGAGGACCTGGTCTCAGATGGCGTCATTGTGGGTGAAATTCGTTGGGCACCCGAGCAACACGTCCAGGGCGGGCTGAGTCTCGATGCCACGGTGGAAGCCGTCCAGTCTGGAATCGACGATGCCGTGAGTGCTGCTCGGGCATCTGGAAAAACGATTTATGTCGGCCAACTTGTGACGGCGATGAGGCACCTCGATCGAAGTGTCGAGATTGCCCAACTGGCTCTTCGTCACCGGGATAAAGGTGTTGTCGGGTTTGACATCGCTGGTCCTGAGGCTGGTTTTCCTCCTAGTAGGTTCCGTGAAGCATTTGACCTTCTCGCCCGGGAGATGTTCCCTGTGACTATTCATGCTGGTGAGGCGGATGGTGTTGAGAGCATCACCAGTGCCTTAATTGATGGGCGCGCATTGCGTTTGGGTCATGGGGTTCGTATTGCTGAGGACATCGGGAACCTGGCCGCAGAAGACTCAACATCCGCTGAGCTGGGATTGGTCGCGAGATGGGTTTTGGAGCGGGGTATTCCGCTGGAGACTAGTCCGTCGTCGAATATTCAAACCGGGGCAATCGATGCGTGGGGTAAGTCCATGGAGGATCACCCCTTCGATGCTCTCTACCGTTTGGGGTATGCGGTCACGGTCAACACTGATAACCGCTTGATGAGTGCAACAACTCTCACGAAGGAGCTGGAGCTCTTGGTGGATGCCTTTGGCTATGGCATTGAAGACCTGCTGGCATTCCAGCTCAATGCTGCTCAAGGAGCATTCCTGCGATGGGATCAGACAGAAGACGTCATCGACCAGCTACTCGAGGCCTATACCCCCAGCTAGAGCGAGCTGACCAGCTCGTTGATGTCAGATTCGACCTCGGTGAGCCTCGACTGTGCCTCTGCTGAGGTTGTGCCCTCAGTGTCGATATAGACCTTGACCTTGGGTTCCGTCCCGCTGGGTCGAGCAATGACTCGCGTTCCATCATCCAAGTAGTAACGGAGAATGTCTTCTTTCGGGAAGTTGCCCACACCTTCCAGGAAATCGTCATGACGAGTCACAGAACGTGAACCTATGGCCGAAAGCTTTTTTGCCCGGAGG
>CAZPBS010000036.1:0-11659 GCA_964584925.1 uncultured Microbacteriaceae bacterium | reverse complement strand
ATGTCCGCTCGATCGATGCAGAAGTGAAGAAGTTCGATACCCACGTGCGCACCCTAGATCAAGAGTTTTGGGCCAAAAACGACCCCGAGAAGAAAGCGCGCTCTTCCTCTATGGCACAACAGCTCACCGAAGCCATCGCCGATCTTGAACAGAAAATCCAGCATGCTTCAGGGTCAGAAAAGACGTCTCTTGAAGCCGAACTGGAAACGAAGAAAGCCTGGCTCGCAGTCGTCGAAAAGTAGTTCTCCACAAACACTCGAGGCTCTTGTCCCCACCCCATCGGTCCCTCCATACTCCGGTCATGCACACACCCTCGCAACACAGCTCGCTCTCCGATGGTGAATCGCTCTCTCTCGGAGGTCTCTACTGGCCTCGACCCTATTTCCCGACCCGCGCGGAGAGAGCAACACTCATCTCTGAGGTCATACCGTCGTGGGCAACCCCGAGTGGCATCACCGCAGCGTGGATCTGGACGGGAATGGGGCTCCCGACACCTCTCTGCGTTCTCCGTCCCACCGCGCCGGCGATTTCTCCTCTTGAGCGCGAGCGTTGGAGGGCTCGAGAGCTCCGTAGTCATAAACATGGCGTCGTGCGGATCGCGGGAGTCCAGGTTCTTGACCCCCCGAGCGTGGAAGTGGAGCTCTTACGTTCCCCAGAACCCCTTGATCTGCTGGCGACTCAAGTTCTCTTTCTGCGCAGTCTGGGGTTTCCGTTGCCAGAGGTCTCAATGGCGAGGCTTTCCGCACTCCAGCGCGAAAGGGTCACACTGATTTACGAGAGGGTGCAGGATTTAGAGAGTCTCTACCCCGACATCACCCGATAGACGTCATAAACCGCATCAATCCGGCGAACCGCGTTGAGGACTCGATCGAGGTGGGTAATCTCACCCATCTCAAATACAAACCGAGAGATAGCAAGATGGTTATCGCTCGTGTTAACTGTGGCCGACAAAATATTGACGTGGTGTTCGGAGAGAACCCTGGTCACATCCGAGAGAAGCCCAGGCCTATCGAGAGCTTCTATTTGGATGTGAACAAGGAAGACGCTTCCTTTGGTAGGCGCCCACTCCACCTCAATCATGCGCTCGGGGTCTTGCAAGAGAGTGGTGATGTTGCTGCAATCCTCCCGGTGGACGCTGACGCCTGTGCCCCGGGTCACAAAACCCACAATCGGATCACCGGGGACCGGGGTGCAACACCTGGCCAGTTTCACCAGAATGTCCGGAGCGCCACGCACCAGAACTCCTGATTCGCTCACCCTCCTGGGAGAGCGCTGACGCGTTGCCGTCTGGAACAAGCTCTCGTCGTTGTCATCATCAGCTTGGACAATCCCCACAATTTTTTCGATGACCGACTGAGTGGAGACGTGACCCTCGCCCACCGCCGCGTAGAGGCCCTCGACGTCGGGGTAATTCAAAAGCGCGGCGACACCCGCCACAGACTCCTGATTCATCAGTTTCTGCAAGGGCAGGTTCTGTTTCCGCATTGCCCTGGCAATGGCGTCTTTACCCTGCTCGATTGCTTCCTCGCGGCGCTCCTTGGTAAACCACTGGCGGATTTTGCTTCTCGCGCGCTGCGACGTCACAAAGTTGAGCCAGTCTTGGCTCGGTCCAGCATCAGGATTCTTAGAGGTGAAAATCTCCACGGAATCTCCACTGGAGAGTTCGGTGTCCAGGGGTACCAACCGTTGGTTCACCTTGGCGCCCATCGTCCGGTGGCCGATTTCGGTGTGTACGGCATACGCGAAGTCCACGGGGGTCGCGCCCTTGGGCAGACCAATCACTTTCCCTTGAGGGGTGAATACATAGAGCTCTTTAGCGCCGATCTCGTAGCGCAGCGTCTCCAAAAACTCTGCGGGATCGGTCGTCTCTGCCTGCCAGTCCGAAAGGTGGGCAAGCCACGCCATATCGGTGTCGTGCGAGGCTCGCTCCACGTCCTTTCCCGACGACGCCATGCGCTCTTTGTATTTCCAGTGGGCGGCCACACCAAACTCGGCTCTTTGGTGCATGTCGGTGGTGCGAATTTGAATTTCCACCGGGCGACCCTCCGGGCCATACACGGTGGTGTGTAGGGACTGATACAGGTTGAATTTTGGTGTCGCGATGTAATCCTTGAACCGCCCTGGCATCGGGTTCCATCTGGCGTGAACCGCACCTAACGCCCCGTAACAGTCCCGGATGGAGCTGACCAAGATACGGATTCCGGTGAGGTCGTGAATGTCGGTGAAATCGCGCCCCCGGTTCACCATCTTTTGATAAATCGAGTAGTACTGCTTGGGCCTTCCACCCACCTCAGCCTTGATCTTGGCTTTACGCAGGTCATCCTTGACCGTGTCGATAACCGAATCCACGAAGGCTTCACGCTCGGGAGAACGGGTTTTCACGAGCGACTCAATCTCCATATAGAGCTTGGGCTGTAAGACAGCAAAGGAGAGGTCCTCCAACTCCCATTTCAGCGTCTGGATACCCAGCCGATGTGCCAGTGGCGTGAAGATGTCGAGGGTTTCCTGGGCTTTCTTCTGGGCAGACTCTGGCGATACGAAACCCCAGGTCCTGGCGTTATGCAGACGGTCAGCGAGCTTGATGACCAACACACGAATGTCTTTCGACATCGCGACAATCATCTTCCTCACGGTTTCCGCTTGCGCGCTCTCCCCGTACTTCACTTTGTCGAGCTTTGTGACTCCATCGACCAGCATTCCGATCTCATCACCGAAATCTGCTTTGAGTTGGTCGAGAGAGTATTCGGTGTCCTCGACAGTGTCATGAAGGAGAGCTGCGGCTATGGTGATGGGTCCGATCCCCAAATCGGCCAAAATCTGAGCGACTGCCAGTGGGTGTGTGATGTAGGGCTCACCACTCTGGCGCGATTGCCCAACGTGCGCACGCTCTGCGACCCGGTACGCGCGCTCGATGAGGTTCACATCCGCTTTCGGGTGGTGTTTACGGACCGTCTTGAAGAGAGTCTCAAGCGCGTTATCGGTGGGCGCCTTCGAAAACAGTCGAGGAAGCAGAGCGCGCAGGCTCGAAGGAGATGAGCTTTGAACCTCCGTCATTTCACACCCCCTCTCCTCTCACAGTGTACGAGGGGTGGGCACGAAACCGCTGGCGTCTACCTGACAGCTCCCGAAGCGGGCCTGGCTTCGCGCACGCGTCTGCCCTGTTTTTTGTTCTCGGGCTCGTTCTCGCGCAGATGCACATAGAGCGGTGCAGCGATGAAGATACTCGAGTAGGTACCCGCAATCATTCCGATAAACAGCGCCAAGGCAATGTCACGGAGGGTTCCCGCCCCCAAAAGGAGAGAACCGATAAAGAGAATGGAACCCACAGGGAGCACGGCAACTACCGAGGTGTTGATCGACCGCACGAGAGTCTGGTTGACCGCCAGGTTGACCGATTCGGCAAACGTCCTGCGACTCTCCTCGCCATCCTGTGACGTGTTCTCCCGAACCTTGTCGAACACCACCACGGTGTCGTAGAGGGAGTAACCGAGGATAGTCAGCAGACCGATCACGGCTGCCGGCGTAATCTCGTAGCCCAGCACACCGTAAATACCCGCCGTCAAAATGAGGTCATGAGCAAGAGCGGTCAGAGCGGCCAGGGACATCTTCCAGGTGCGGAAATACAGTGCCATCACGAGCGAGACAAGAACCAGGAAAACCGCTAAACCAATCAGCGCTTGCCGCGTGATGTCTTGACCCCACGTCGCACCAATAAAGGACGCGGTGACTTGCTCGACATCCACTGCGTAGGCCTCGGCGAGGTCACCACGTAGTTCTGTGGTTTGGGCATCAGTAAGTTGCTCAGTTTGAACCCGCACCGAATCGCCACCCACGATCGACACGCGGGGATTAGAACTGAGGCCTGCAACCGACGTCACGGTGTCAATCGCGGTTTGCTCGGAGAGCGACGCCGGAGCGGACACGCGAAACTCTGACCCGCCGCGGAACTCGATGCCGAAAACAAAGCCACCGCGAAGGATGGTGAGCACGATCGCCAGAATGACGATGGTCGCGCCAATGAGGTACCACCGGACTCTATTGCCCACGAAATCGAAAGATTTCTCGCCCGTGTAGAGGGCATTACCAAAGGTTGTGAGTCGTGACATCAGCCCTTCCTCTCCGCTTGCGCTTCTTCGGCAGCCTTGCGTTCGGCGATGGTCTGACGACGCTTGACTTCGCGCGCACTCTTCTTTCGAGCAGTCGCGGTGACGTCCACCGGATCGCGGAAACGAGCCCTACCCCGATACACCGCACCAAGCGCACGCGGGTCGAGTCCGCTGAGGGGATGGCCGGAGCTAAAGAAGCGGGTGCGACCCATAAGAGTCATGAGTGGCTGAGTGAATAGCGCCACGATAATGAGATCCACAATCGTGGTGATTCCCAGTGTGAAGGCGAAACCGCGGACGTTACCGACAGCCAAAATGAAGAGCACCGCTGCAGCGAGGAAACCTACCGCGTCCGACGCGAGAATTGTTCTGAATGCCCTCTTCCACGCGGCAGAGATAGCCGAATCGAGGGCCCTGCCATCACGAAGCTCGTCTCGGATTCTCTCGAAAAACACGATGAACGAGTCCGCGGTGATACCAATCGCCACAATGAGCCCCGCGACTCCCGCGAGTGAGAGACGGTAGCCCTGAGAGTTGGAGAGGTAGGTAATGACGAAGTAGCTCAGAACAAACGCCACCGTAAGCGAAAACACCGTGACAAAGCCCAATGTTCGGTACTGCAGCAGAGAGTACAGCACCACGAGAACGAGTCCGATTGCCCCCGCGAGCAAACCGCTCTCCAACTGTGTCAAACCGAGCGTTGCGGTAATGGTTTCGGCACTTTGGACCTGGAAACCAATAGGTAGAGCGCCGAACTTCAGTTGATCGGCCAGAACCTCTGCGGTCACTTGAGTAAACGAACCGCTGATCTGGGGACGACCATCGGTAATGGCAGCCAGGGTTCTGGGCGCACTAATCACTCGACCATCGAGCACAATCGCGAACTGGTTCTGAACACCGGGAAGTGCCACAAGTCGCTCGGTAACGGTTCTGAAGCTCTCGGTACCACTCTCATCAAATTCGAGGAAGACGCCCCACTCCGTGGTCACGGTGCCCTGGGGTCCGGGCACGAGTCCAGCAATCGCGTCCTGAATGGTCTCGCCGCCAACTTCCACGGGCCCCAGAATGTACTTTTCAGAACCAAACTCATTACAGGTAACCAGCGGAAGTGCAGGGTCTGCCACGTTGGCGCCCAGACCATCGAGCTGGTCACAGGTCAGATCATTGAACGCACGATCGACGTCTGAGGTAATCCACGCCAGATCGCTGGGGTTCTCGGGAGTCCTCTCGGGCTCGACAAACTCGACATCCCCACTCGAAGCGGACTCATCAGTTGTCGCGATACCGGTGCGCAGAACAGCTCGGAACTCGAGTTTTGCCGAAGAGCGGATTCTCTCCAAGGTGGCTTGGTCGGGAACACCGGGGATGGACACCACGATGTTTGCCCCACCCTGGGTGCTCACTTCGGCCTCGGCGACACCCCCCGCATCGACACGTTGGCGGATGATGGCCACAGCCTGATCAAGCTGCTCTTCCGACACGGTCTGGTTCGCGGCTATCTGCGGGGCAAGAATGATTTGGGTCCCACCCTGGAGATCAAGGGCAAGTTTGGGCACCCACGAACCGGTCCCCTGCCAGACGGCAAAAGCGTTTCCTCCCACAAGGAGAAGGAAGATGGCGCCCAACCAGGCAAGCTTCTTCCACGCAGAGGACACGGCTGATTGAGATGCCACAGGCGAACTTTCGGGAGGAAGGGGGTCTAGGAGGCTTTTTCAGGAGATTCATCTGAGGCCGCGGGGGCATCAGTGGTTTCGTCCTCGACAACTTTGGTGAGGGTTTGGCGGTGAACCCTGATGGTCACACCCTTGCCCACATCCAAGGTGGCGACGTTGTTCTCGTCGTCTAAGTCAACAAGGGTCGCGAACAGACCGAAAGAAGTCATGACGTCGGCGCCAGGGGTTAGCTTCTCCTGGAGCTCTTCCTGTGTTTTCCGCTGTTTCCTGGAGTTTCGAATCATGAAATAAATCAGCATCCCCAGGATGGCGATCATAAACAGGGAGATGGGATCCATGGCGAACCACGTGCCTTTCCGGTTCCTTCAGACGGTTTTCGCTACCTGGTAACTATAGGTCATTCCGGCTGGGCGCTTCATGGCCCAGGTGTGCATAAGCGGCGGGTGTAGCGAGTCTCCCCCGCGGGGTGCGCTGAATGAACCCCTGTCGCACGAGGAAGGGCTCCACCACGGATTCGATTGTTTCGGCTTCTTCGCCCACGCTCACCGACAGGGTTCCAAGCCCCACAGGGCCGCCAGAAAACTTGACCACCAGCGCCTCAAGGACTGCTCGATCAAGGCGATCAAGTCCTAATTCATCGACGTCATAGAGAGCAAGGGCTGCCTGAACGGAGCCAACATCGGGCGCGCTGCCATTGACCAGAACGTAATCTCGAACCCTCCGGAGGAGGCGGTTTGCAATGCGCGGCGTTCCTCGCGATCGGGACGCAATCTCCGCTAAGGCCTCCCTCGGCCAGGTCAGGCCCAGGACCTCACTGGAGCGCCTGACCACCTCAGTCAACTCGTCTTCGGAGTAAAACTCGAGGTGAGCGGTGAAACCGAACCGGTCCCGAAGAGGTCCGGGAAGCAAACCGGAGCGCGTTGTCGCTCCAACCAGGGTGAAAGGTGCTAAATCGAGCGGAAGCGTCGTGGCGCCGGCACCCTTGCCGACCATGATGTCGATCCGGAAATCCTCCATCGCGAGATACAGCATTTCCTCAGCGGGTCTGGCCATCCGATGGATCTCGTCGATAAACAACACTTCTCCAGGAACCAAGGACGACAGGACAGCCGCCAAGTCACCGGCATGGTTGATCGCTGGGCCACTGGTAATCCGCAACGACTGCTGGGTTTCCTCGGCGACGATCATGGCGAGCGTGGTTTTGCCGAGCCCAGGCGAACCCGACAGCAGAATATGGTCGGGAGTTCGGTTCTCTTGTTGGGCTGCGCTGAGCAACAACACCAACTGTTCACGCACTTTGCCTTGACCGACGAACTCATCCAGGGAGGTGGGGCGAAGAGCCCCTTCGAACTGCAGTTCGCTCTCTGATTCGGGGACTGCTGGATTGTTCTCGCCGGTCACCGTCTGGACTCCCTATTCGTCTGCGGGCCCAGAATACTGAGAGCCTCTCGAAGTAGGGTCGAGGCATCCACAGGGCCGCTGGATGCTTCCTCCAACGCGTGCTCAACCCCCTGCTTTGCCACCTTGTCTGACCACCCCAGGCCCACAAGCGCTTGCACGACGGAGGTCTTCACCGCTGCAGGTATGTCCTTGGTGGAGTCCGGTGTTCTCGGCGCCTTGGGGGCGTGGTCGAACGCTCCTTGGAGTGACAGCACAATGAGTTTTGCTGTCTTCGCTCCCACTCCGCTCACCGCTCGAAAGGCAGCGTCGTTTTCTGTCACCACGGCGTCATGAATGGCGCCTGGAGCCATCTGACCGAGGACCGCGAGAGCCATTTTGGGTCCCACGCCGTTCACGCTTCGCAGAAGGCCAAAGAGGGAGAGTTCCTCGCGAGACTCGAAACCGAAAAGTCCGACATGATCATCTCGGACGACCATCGCCGTGTGGAGATGGACCTCCTCACCGAGCGAAAAGTGAAGCGCGCTTCGGTCGGGAACCGTCACGACATAGCCCAGGCCATTTACCTCGACAACAATCTCGCCCCCGGCGATATCTGCTACGACACCACGAACAGACGCAATCACTCTGTCAGCTTAGGTCGCTTCGCTTTCGCTTCTGCTGCTCGCCACGCCTGTTGCGCGGGAGTGAGGGGCCCCTGAGACCCCGCAGAAGCAGGCGCGCCGCGCCATGCTTCCGTGATCGCTAATGCGAGGGCATCTGCAGCGTCGGCTGGTTTGGGTATCTCGGAAAGCCCGAGAATCGACTGCACCAGTGTGCCCACCTGACTCTTGGTGGCGCGCCCATGACCTGTTACTGCTGCCTTGACCTCACTTGGTGTCCTGAGCGAGACGGGAATAGACCGGGCATTAGCCAAAGCCAACACCACACCACTGATCTGTGCAGTACCCATAACGGTGCGAACGTTGTGTTGGGCAAAAACACGCTCCAACGCCACAATGTCGGGCTTATGTGCATCGAGCAGGGCTTCCAGCTGCTCGGCTAACGCGCCAATCCTCGCGGCGGGGTCGTCACCGGGTGACGTGCGATAGACATCGACGTGAATGAGCGACACTGTGCGGCCCTGGCCCGCTCTAATGAGACCCACACCCAAGCGGGTCAATCCTGGGTCAATACCGAGGATTACCGACATAGCTCAGGTCACTCATCGGATTCTTCGAGCGCTAAAACCACGTCAGCGGAGAGATCGAGATTCGTGAACACGTTTTGGACGTCATCACTGTCCTCAAGGGCTTCCACGAGAGCGAGCACTTTCTTCGCTGTCGCCACATCTGCCTCAATCTTGACGTTCGGGACGAACTCTGCCTCGGCCGAGTCATAGTCGATTCCTGCCGCCTGAACCGCGCTTCTCGCGGTCACCAAGTCAGAAGGTTCGGTGATGACCTCGAAACCGCCACCGCGATCGATGACCTCCTCCGCGCCTGCATCGAGGACTGCCAGAAGGAGATCGTCCTCAGTGACCCCGTCTGACTTCGCAATCGACACCACGCCTTTGCGGGAAAAGTTGTACGCAACACTCCCCGGATCCGCCATCGTTCCGCCGTTGCGGGACATGATGGTGCGCACCTCTGCAGCAGCTCGGTTCTTGTTGTCCGTCAAGCACTCGATCAGGAGAGCAACGCCCCCAGCGCCATATCCCTCATACATGATGGTCTGATAGTCGATCGCATCTCCCGTCAAACCCCCACCGCGCTTCACCGCACGATCGATGTTGTCGTTGGGAACACTGGATTTCTTGGCTTTTTGAATCGCATCGGCGAGGGTGGGATTCCCAGCAGGGTCCGGACCTCCCACTTTTGCGGCAACTTCAATGTTCTTGATCAGCTTGGCGAACGATTTCGCCCGCCTTGCATCAATGACGGCCTTCTTGTGTTTGGTGGTTGCCCACTTGGAATGGCCGGACATAACTCTCCTTCGCTCGCCTGCCCAGTCTAGGCAGTCTGGAGGGCGCCGACAGTGAATCCCGCTTGTCGAACGCTGTCCACGAAAAGGCGATGCAGTCGGTCGTCACCGGTGATTTCGGGGTGGAAGGACACTCCGATGACGCGATCCTGCGCCACTCCCACGATTTCTCCCCCGGGAAGAGTGGCAATCACGGATACCCCTTCACCCACCCGCGTGACAACGGGAGCTCTGATAAACGCGACGTGGAGGGGTGGCCCTGCAACACCCTCAATCGTTACCTCTGCCTCATACGAGTCAACCTGGGATCCAAAAGCATTGCGCCTAACGGTCACATCCAAACCACCTAGAGTCTCTTGACCGTCGATTCCCTCTTCCAAATCGGATGCCACCATGATGAGCCCTGCACAGGTTCCCAACACCGGAAGGCCTGCGGCGATGGCATGGCGAAGCGGGTCCTGAAGCCCAAAAATTTTCAGGAGTTTGTCCATCACACTGGACTCCCCACCGGGCAGGACGAGGCCGTTCAGGCCTTGGAGATGTGCAGGGAGACGAACCTCTCGTACCTCAACACCCAGCTCCTGGAGCATCGAGCGGTGCTCCCTCACATCTCCTTGGAGCGCGAGAACACCGATCAGAGGGGTGTGACTACCAGCCACGCTCTGCAAGCCGGTGAGGCGCCGGGAGATCATTGACGTTGATGCCGATCATGGCCTCACCGAGGCCACGAGAGACATCAGCGATCACCGAGGCATCCGTATATTGGGCAGTCGCCTTCACAATGGCACTCGCGCGCTCCGCTGGGTTCCCCGACTTGAAGATGCCAGAGCCCACAAACACGCCATCAGCACCCAACTGCATCATCATGGCGGCATCAGCCGGGGTTGCAATCCCACCCGCGGTGAACAAGACGACCGGGAGTTTGCCGGTTTGCGCAACCTCTGCCACAAGCTCGTAGGGAGCCTGGAGCTCTTTCGCCTGGACGTAGAGCTCGTCCGGTGTCATCGAGGACAGTCGATTGATTTCCCCTTTGATGGTGCGAATGTGCTTGGTGGCTTCTGACACATCTCCGGTGCCAGCTTCACCTTTCGAGCGAATCATCGCCGCACCCTCCGTAATGCGACGGAGTGCCTCGCCCAAGTTTGTTGCACCACACACGAAGGGCACGGTGTAGCGCCACTTGTCAATGTGGTTGACGTAGTCCGCCGGGCTCAACACCTCGGACTCGTCGATGTAGTCGACCTTGAGAGCCTCCAGAACTTGGGCCTCCACGAAGTGTCCGATTCTCGCTTTCGCCATCACAGGAATGGAGACCGAGTCGATAATCCCTTGGATGAGATCGGGGTCGCTCATGCGCGCAACGCCACCCTCTGCCCGAATGTCGGCAGGGACTCGCTCGAGAGCCATCACTGCGACCGCACCGGCGTCCTCCGCAATACGAGCTTGCTCCGGGGTTACGACGTCCATGATGACGCCGCCCTTCAGCATCTCTGCGAGCCCTCTCTTGACGCGGGCACTCCCGGTCGACACAGGCGTGGTGGAATCGGTCATGGTGTATCGGAATCCTCTCTGGGGCGCTCGATGTAGAGCGTCGAAAGTCTAACCGGTGGAACCTGAATGCCAGCTCGTGCGGAGGATGTCTCGCATCTCTCCTAGCAGTTGTGGCATTGCTTTAGTCCTGGCGACGATCGGGAAGAAGTTCGAATCTTGGCCCCACCTGGGAACCACGTGTTGGTGGAGATGCTCCTCGATGCCTGCTCCCGCAACCTTTCCCTGGTTGATTCCGAGGTTGAACCCGTGGGCACCAGAAACCGCCCGTAGTGTCACCATGGCCTCTTGCGTCATCTGGCCCATCTCGGCCAGTTCGGCGGGTGTGATGTCGTCATAATTCGCAACATGACGATAGGGGCAGACCAGTAGGTGTCCGGCGTTATAGGGATACAGGTTCAACACCGCGTACACGGTCTCCCCGCGACGAACAACCAGTGACTCGTCCTCCGGCCTATCCGGGGCTACACAAAACACACAGCTGCCATCTTCAGGTTTGGTTTCCCCCTGGATGTAGGCGATGCGATGGGGAGTCCACAAACGTTGAAACGCATCCGGGACCCCGGGGAGGCCTGAAGCGTCGACGGAGGGGTTGGGGCCCTCCACGCTCTCAGGCATGGGCCTTCTCGCGGATGCGGCTCAGAATCAAGGCTTTTGCCTCCTCCAAGGACACACCATTGTGTTGAGAACCGTCTCGGAAGCGGAAACTCACGGCACCGGCGCCTCGATCATCCTCACCGGCGATCAAGAGGAAGGGAACTTTGTCTTTGGTGTGGGTTCGAATCTTCTTTTGCATCCGATCATCCGAGTCATCCAGCTCTGCCCGGACTCCCTCTTGGCGAAGGTCATCGATAAAGGCTCCGAGGTAGTCGGCGAACTCTTCTGCCACGGGGATACCCACAACCTGCACCGGTGCGAGCCATGCGGGGAACGCTCCCGCATAATGCTCCGTCAGCACACCAAAGAAGCGCT
>CAZPBS010000035.1:0-11659 GCA_964584925.1 uncultured Microbacteriaceae bacterium | reverse complement strand
ATGTCCGCTCGATCGATGCAGAAGTGAAGAAGTTCGATACCCACGTGCGCACCCTGGATCAAGAGTTTTGGGCCAAGAACGACCCCGAGAAGAAAGCGCGCTCTTCCTCGATGGCGCAACAGCTCACCGAGGCCATCGCCGATCTTGAACAGAAAATCCAGCATGCTTCAGGGTCAGAAAAGACCTCTCTTGAAGCTGAACTGGAAACGAAGAAGGCCTGGCTCGCAGTCGTCGAAAAGTAGTTCTCCACAAACACTCGGGGCTCTTGTCCCCACCCCACCGGTCCCTCCATACTCCGGTCATGCACACACCCTCGCAACACAGCTCGCTCTCCGATGGTGAATCGCTCTCTCTCGGAGGTCTCTACTGGCCTCGACCCTATTTCCCGACCCGCGCGGAGAGAGCAACACTCATCTCTGAGGTCATACCGTCGTGGGCAACCCCGAGTGGCATCACCGCAGCGTGGATCTGGACGGGAATGGGGCTCCCGACACCTCTCTGCGTTCTCCGTCCCACCGCGCCGGCGATTTCTCCTCTTGAGCGCGAGCGTTGGAGGGCTCGAGAGCTCCGTAGTCATAAACATGGCGTCGTGCGGATCGCGGGAGTCCAGGTTCTTGACCCCCCGAGCGTGGAAGTGGAGCTCTTACGTTCCCCAGAACCCCTTGATCTGCTGGCGACTCAAGTTCTCTTTCTGCGCAGTCTGGGGTTTCCGTTGCCAGAGGTCTCAATGGCGAGGCTTTCCGCACTCCAGCGCGAAAGGGTCACACTGATTTACGAGAGGGTGCAGGATTTAGAGAGTCTCTACCCCGACATCACCCGATAGACGTCATAAACCGCATCAATCCGGCGAACCGCGTTGAGGACTCGATCGAGGTGGGTAATCTCACCCATCTCAAATACAAACCGAGAGATAGCAAGATGGTTATCGCTCGTGTTAACTGTGGCCGACAAAATATTGACGTGGTGTTCGGAGAGAACCCTGGTCACATCCGAGAGAAGCCCAGGCCTATCGAGAGCTTCTATTTGGATGTGAACAAGGAAGACGCTTCCTTTGGTAGGCGCCCACTCCACCTCAATCATGCGCTCGGGGTCTTGCAAGAGAGTGGTGATGTTGCTGCAATCCTCCCGGTGGACGCTGACGCCTGTGCCCCGGGTCACAAAACCCACAATCGGATCACCGGGGACCGGGGTGCAACACCTGGCCAGTTTCACCAGAATGTCCGGAGCGCCACGCACCAGAACTCCTGATTCGCTCACCCTCCTGGGAGAGCGCTGACGCGTTGCCGTCTGGAACAAGCTCTCGTCGTTGTCATCATCAGCTTGGACAATCCCCACAATTTTTTCGATGACCGACTGAGTGGAGACGTGACCCTCGCCCACCGCCGCGTAGAGGCCCTCGACGTCGGGGTAATTCAAAAGCGCGGCGACACCCGCCACAGACTCCTGATTCATCAGTTTCTGCAAGGGCAGGTTCTGTTTCCGCATTGCCCTGGCAATGGCGTCTTTACCCTGCTCGATTGCTTCCTCGCGGCGCTCCTTGGTAAACCACTGGCGGATTTTGCTTCTCGCGCGCTGCGACGTCACAAAGTTGAGCCAGTCTTGGCTCGGTCCAGCATCAGGATTCTTAGAGGTGAAAATCTCCACGGAATCTCCACTGGAGAGTTCGGTGTCCAGGGGTACCAACCGTTGGTTCACCTTGGCGCCCATCGTCCGGTGGCCGATTTCGGTGTGTACGGCATACGCGAAGTCCACGGGGGTCGCGCCCTTGGGCAGACCAATCACTTTCCCTTGAGGGGTGAATACATAGAGCTCTTTAGCGCCGATCTCGTAGCGCAGCGTCTCCAAAAACTCTGCGGGATCGGTCGTCTCTGCCTGCCAGTCCGAAAGGTGGGCAAGCCACGCCATATCGGTGTCGTGCGAGGCTCGCTCCACGTCCTTTCCCGACGACGCCATGCGCTCTTTGTATTTCCAGTGGGCGGCCACACCAAACTCGGCTCTTTGGTGCATGTCGGTGGTGCGAATTTGAATTTCCACCGGGCGACCCTCCGGGCCATACACGGTGGTGTGTAGGGACTGATACAGGTTGAATTTTGGTGTCGCGATGTAATCCTTGAACCGCCCTGGCATCGGGTTCCATCTGGCGTGAACCGCACCTAACGCCCCGTAACAGTCCCGGATGGAGCTGACCAAGATACGGATTCCGGTGAGGTCGTGAATGTCGGTGAAATCGCGCCCCCGGTTCACCATCTTTTGATAAATCGAGTAGTACTGCTTGGGCCTTCCACCCACCTCAGCCTTGATCTTGGCTTTACGCAGGTCATCCTTGACCGTGTCGATAACCGAATCCACGAAGGCTTCACGCTCGGGAGAACGGGTTTTCACGAGCGACTCAATCTCCATATAGAGCTTGGGCTGTAAGACAGCAAAGGAGAGGTCCTCCAACTCCCATTTCAGCGTCTGGATACCCAGCCGATGTGCCAGTGGCGTGAAGATGTCGAGGGTTTCCTGGGCTTTCTTCTGGGCAGACTCTGGCGATACGAAACCCCAGGTCCTGGCGTTATGCAGACGGTCAGCGAGCTTGATGACCAACACACGAATGTCTTTCGACATCGCGACAATCATCTTCCTCACGGTTTCCGCTTGCGCGCTCTCCCCGTACTTCACTTTGTCGAGCTTTGTGACTCCATCGACCAGCATTCCGATCTCATCACCGAAATCTGCTTTGAGTTGGTCGAGAGAGTATTCGGTGTCCTCGACAGTGTCATGAAGGAGAGCTGCGGCTATGGTGATGGGTCCGATCCCCAAATCGGCCAAAATCTGAGCGACTGCCAGTGGGTGTGTGATGTAGGGCTCACCACTCTGGCGCGATTGCCCAACGTGCGCACGCTCTGCGACCCGGTACGCGCGCTCGATGAGGTTCACATCCGCTTTCGGGTGGTGTTTACGGACCGTCTTGAAGAGAGTCTCAAGCGCGTTATCGGTGGGCGCCTTCGAAAACAGTCGAGGAAGCAGAGCGCGCAGGCTCGAAGGAGATGAGCTTTGAACCTCCGTCATTTCACACCCCCTCTCCTCTCACAGTGTACGAGGGGTGGGCACGAAACCGCTGGCGTCTACCTGACAGCTCCCGAAGCGGGCCTGGCTTCGCGCACGCGTCTGCCCTGTTTTTTGTTCTCGGGCTCGTTCTCGCGCAGATGCACATAGAGCGGTGCAGCGATGAAGATACTCGAGTAGGTACCCGCAATCATTCCGATAAACAGCGCCAAGGCAATGTCACGGAGGGTTCCCGCCCCCAAAAGGAGAGAACCGATAAAGAGAATGGAACCCACAGGGAGCACGGCAACTACCGAGGTGTTGATCGACCGCACGAGAGTCTGGTTGACCGCCAGGTTGACCGATTCGGCAAACGTCCTGCGACTCTCCTCGCCATCCTGTGACGTGTTCTCCCGAACCTTGTCGAACACCACCACGGTGTCGTAGAGGGAGTAACCGAGGATAGTCAGCAGACCGATCACGGCTGCCGGCGTAATCTCGTAGCCCAGCACACCGTAAATACCCGCCGTCAAAATGAGGTCATGAGCAAGAGCGGTCAGAGCGGCCAGGGACATCTTCCAGGTGCGGAAATACAGTGCCATCACGAGCGAGACAAGAACCAGGAAAACCGCTAAACCAATCAGCGCTTGCCGCGTGATGTCTTGACCCCACGTCGCACCAATAAAGGACGCGGTGACTTGCTCGACATCCACTGCGTAGGCCTCGGCGAGGTCACCACGTAGTTCTGTGGTTTGGGCATCAGTAAGTTGCTCAGTTTGAACCCGCACCGAATCGCCACCCACGATCGACACGCGGGGATTAGAACTGAGGCCTGCAACCGACGTCACGGTGTCAATCGCGGTTTGCTCGGAGAGCGACGCCGGAGCGGACACGCGAAACTCTGACCCGCCGCGGAACTCGATGCCGAAAACAAAGCCACCGCGAAGGATGGTGAGCACGATCGCCAGAATGACGATGGTCGCGCCAATGAGGTACCACCGGACTCTATTGCCCACGAAATCGAAAGATTTCTCGCCCGTGTAGAGGGCATTACCAAAGGTTGTGAGTCGTGACATCAGCCCTTCCTCTCCGCTTGCGCTTCTTCGGCAGCCTTGCGTTCGGCGATGGTCTGACGACGCTTGACTTCGCGCGCACTCTTCTTTCGAGCAGTCGCGGTGACGTCCACCGGATCGCGGAAACGAGCCCTACCCCGATACACCGCACCAAGCGCACGCGGGTCGAGTCCGCTGAGGGGATGGCCGGAGCTAAAGAAGCGGGTGCGACCCATAAGAGTCATGAGTGGCTGAGTGAATAGCGCCACGATAATGAGATCCACAATCGTGGTGATTCCCAGTGTGAAGGCGAAACCGCGGACGTTACCGACAGCCAAAATGAAGAGCACCGCTGCAGCGAGGAAACCTACCGCGTCCGACGCGAGAATTGTTCTGAATGCCCTCTTCCACGCGGCAGAGATAGCCGAATCGAGGGCCCTGCCATCACGAAGCTCGTCTCGGATTCTCTCGAAAAACACGATGAACGAGTCCGCGGTGATACCAATCGCCACAATGAGCCCCGCGACTCCCGCGAGTGAGAGACGGTAGCCCTGAGAGTTGGAGAGGTAGGTAATGACGAAGTAGCTCAGAACAAACGCCACCGTAAGCGAAAACACCGTGACAAAGCCCAATGTTCGGTACTGCAGCAGAGAGTACAGCACCACGAGAACGAGTCCGATTGCCCCCGCGAGCAAACCGCTCTCCAACTGTGTCAAACCGAGCGTTGCGGTAATGGTTTCGGCACTTTGGACCTGGAAACCAATAGGTAGAGCGCCGAACTTCAGTTGATCGGCCAGAACCTCTGCGGTCACTTGAGTAAACGAACCGCTGATCTGGGGACGACCATCGGTAATGGCAGCCAGGGTTCTGGGCGCACTAATCACTCGACCATCGAGCACAATCGCGAACTGGTTCTGAACACCGGGAAGTGCCACAAGTCGCTCGGTAACGGTTCTGAAGCTCTCGGTACCACTCTCATCAAATTCGAGGAAGACGCCCCACTCCGTGGTCACGGTGCCCTGGGGTCCGGGCACGAGTCCAGCAATCGCGTCCTGAATGGTCTCGCCGCCAACTTCCACGGGCCCCAGAATGTACTTTTCAGAACCAAACTCATTACAGGTAACCAGCGGAAGTGCAGGGTCTGCCACGTTGGCGCCCAGACCATCGAGCTGGTCACAGGTCAGATCATTGAACGCACGATCGACGTCTGAGGTAATCCACGCCAGATCGCTGGGGTTCTCGGGAGTCCTCTCGGGCTCGACAAACTCGACATCCCCACTCGAAGCGGACTCATCAGTTGTCGCGATACCGGTGCGCAGAACAGCTCGGAACTCGAGTTTTGCCGAAGAGCGGATTCTCTCCAAGGTGGCTTGGTCGGGAACACCGGGGATGGACACCACGATGTTTGCCCCACCCTGGGTGCTCACTTCGGCCTCGGCGACACCCCCCGCATCGACACGTTGGCGGATGATGGCCACAGCCTGATCAAGCTGCTCTTCCGACACGGTCTGGTTCGCGGCTATCTGCGGGGCAAGAATGATTTGGGTCCCACCCTGGAGATCAAGGGCAAGTTTGGGCACCCACGAACCGGTCCCCTGCCAGACGGCAAAAGCGTTTCCTCCCACAAGGAGAAGGAAGATGGCGCCCAACCAGGCAAGCTTCTTCCACGCAGAGGACACGGCTGATTGAGATGCCACAGGCGAACTTTCGGGAGGAAGGGGGTCTAGGAGGCTTTTTCAGGAGATTCATCTGAGGCCGCGGGGGCATCAGTGGTTTCGTCCTCGACAACTTTGGTGAGGGTTTGGCGGTGAACCCTGATGGTCACACCCTTGCCCACATCCAAGGTGGCGACGTTGTTCTCGTCGTCTAAGTCAACAAGGGTCGCGAACAGACCGAAAGAAGTCATGACGTCGGCGCCAGGGGTTAGCTTCTCCTGGAGCTCTTCCTGTGTTTTCCGCTGTTTCCTGGAGTTTCGAATCATGAAATAAATCAGCATCCCCAGGATGGCGATCATAAACAGGGAGATGGGATCCATGGCGAACCACGTGCCTTTCCGGTTCCTTCAGACGGTTTTCGCTACCTGGTAACTATAGGTCATTCCGGCTGGGCGCTTCATGGCCCAGGTGTGCATAAGCGGCGGGTGTAGCGAGTCTCCCCCGCGGGGTGCGCTGAATGAACCCCTGTCGCACGAGGAAGGGCTCCACCACGGATTCGATTGTTTCGGCTTCTTCGCCCACGCTCACCGACAGGGTTCCAAGCCCCACAGGGCCGCCAGAAAACTTGACCACCAGCGCCTCAAGGACTGCTCGATCAAGGCGATCAAGTCCTAATTCATCGACGTCATAGAGAGCAAGGGCTGCCTGAACGGAGCCAACATCGGGCGCGCTGCCATTGACCAGAACGTAATCTCGAACCCTCCGGAGGAGGCGGTTTGCAATGCGCGGCGTTCCTCGCGATCGGGACGCAATCTCCGCTAAGGCCTCCCTCGGCCAGGTCAGGCCCAGGACCTCACTGGAGCGCCTGACCACCTCAGTCAACTCGTCTTCGGAGTAAAACTCGAGGTGAGCGGTGAAACCGAACCGGTCCCGAAGAGGTCCGGGAAGCAAACCGGAGCGCGTTGTCGCTCCAACCAGGGTGAAAGGTGCTAAATCGAGCGGAAGCGTCGTGGCGCCGGCACCCTTGCCGACCATGATGTCGATCCGGAAATCCTCCATCGCGAGATACAGCATTTCCTCAGCGGGTCTGGCCATCCGATGGATCTCGTCGATAAACAACACTTCTCCAGGAACCAAGGACGACAGGACAGCCGCCAAGTCACCGGCATGGTTGATCGCTGGGCCACTGGTAATCCGCAACGACTGCTGGGTTTCCTCGGCGACGATCATGGCGAGCGTGGTTTTGCCGAGCCCAGGCGAACCCGACAGCAGAATATGGTCGGGAGTTCGGTTCTCTTGTTGGGCTGCGCTGAGCAACAACACCAACTGTTCACGCACTTTGCCTTGACCGACGAACTCATCCAGGGAGGTGGGGCGAAGAGCCCCTTCGAACTGCAGTTCGCTCTCTGATTCGGGGACTGCTGGATTGTTCTCGCCGGTCACCGTCTGGACTCCCTATTCGTCTGCGGGCCCAGAATACTGAGAGCCTCTCGAAGTAGGGTCGAGGCATCCACAGGGCCGCTGGATGCTTCCTCCAACGCGTGCTCAACCCCCTGCTTTGCCACCTTGTCTGACCACCCCAGGCCCACAAGCGCTTGCACGACGGAGGTCTTCACCGCTGCAGGTATGTCCTTGGTGGAGTCCGGTGTTCTCGGCGCCTTGGGGGCGTGGTCGAACGCTCCTTGGAGTGACAGCACAATGAGTTTTGCTGTCTTCGCTCCCACTCCGCTCACCGCTCGAAAGGCAGCGTCGTTTTCTGTCACCACGGCGTCATGAATGGCGCCTGGAGCCATCTGACCGAGGACCGCGAGAGCCATTTTGGGTCCCACGCCGTTCACGCTTCGCAGAAGGCCAAAGAGGGAGAGTTCCTCGCGAGACTCGAAACCGAAAAGTCCGACATGATCATCTCGGACGACCATCGCCGTGTGGAGATGGACCTCCTCACCGAGCGAAAAGTGAAGCGCGCTTCGGTCGGGAACCGTCACGACATAGCCCAGGCCATTTACCTCGACAACAATCTCGCCCCCGGCGATATCTGCTACGACACCACGAACAGACGCAATCACTCTGTCAGCTTAGGTCGCTTCGCTTTCGCTTCTGCTGCTCGCCACGCCTGTTGCGCGGGAGTGAGGGGCCCCTGAGACCCCGCAGAAGCAGGCGCGCCGCGCCATGCTTCCGTGATCGCTAATGCGAGGGCATCTGCAGCGTCGGCTGGTTTGGGTATCTCGGAAAGCCCGAGAATCGACTGCACCAGTGTGCCCACCTGACTCTTGGTGGCGCGCCCATGACCTGTTACTGCTGCCTTGACCTCACTTGGTGTCCTGAGCGAGACGGGAATAGACCGGGCATTAGCCAAAGCCAACACCACACCACTGATCTGTGCAGTACCCATAACGGTGCGAACGTTGTGTTGGGCAAAAACACGCTCCAACGCCACAATGTCGGGCTTATGTGCATCGAGCAGGGCTTCCAGCTGCTCGGCTAACGCGCCAATCCTCGCGGCGGGGTCGTCACCGGGTGACGTGCGATAGACATCGACGTGAATGAGCGACACTGTGCGGCCCTGGCCCGCTCTAATGAGACCCACACCCAAGCGGGTCAATCCTGGGTCAATACCGAGGATTACCGACATAGCTCAGGTCACTCATCGGATTCTTCGAGCGCTAAAACCACGTCAGCGGAGAGATCGAGATTCGTGAACACGTTTTGGACGTCATCACTGTCCTCAAGGGCTTCCACGAGAGCGAGCACTTTCTTCGCTGTCGCCACATCTGCCTCAATCTTGACGTTCGGGACGAACTCTGCCTCGGCCGAGTCATAGTCGATTCCTGCCGCCTGAACCGCGCTTCTCGCGGTCACCAAGTCAGAAGGTTCGGTGATGACCTCGAAACCGCCACCGCGATCGATGACCTCCTCCGCGCCTGCATCGAGGACTGCCAGAAGGAGATCGTCCTCAGTGACCCCGTCTGACTTCGCAATCGACACCACGCCTTTGCGGGAAAAGTTGTACGCAACACTCCCCGGATCCGCCATCGTTCCGCCGTTGCGGGACATGATGGTGCGCACCTCTGCAGCAGCTCGGTTCTTGTTGTCCGTCAAGCACTCGATCAGGAGAGCAACGCCCCCAGCGCCATATCCCTCATACATGATGGTCTGATAGTCGATCGCATCTCCCGTCAAACCCCCACCGCGCTTCACCGCACGATCGATGTTGTCGTTGGGAACACTGGATTTCTTGGCTTTTTGAATCGCATCGGCGAGGGTGGGATTCCCAGCAGGGTCCGGACCTCCCACTTTTGCGGCAACTTCAATGTTCTTGATCAGCTTGGCGAACGATTTCGCCCGCCTTGCATCAATGACGGCCTTCTTGTGTTTGGTGGTTGCCCACTTGGAATGGCCGGACATAACTCTCCTTCGCTCGCCTGCCCAGTCTAGGCAGTCTGGAGGGCGCCGACAGTGAATCCCGCTTGTCGAACGCTGTCCACGAAAAGGCGATGCAGTCGGTCGTCACCGGTGATTTCGGGGTGGAAGGACACTCCGATGACGCGATCCTGCGCCACTCCCACGATTTCTCCCCCGGGAAGAGTGGCAATCACGGATACCCCTTCACCCACCCGCGTGACAACGGGAGCTCTGATAAACGCGACGTGGAGGGGTGGCCCTGCAACACCCTCAATCGTTACCTCTGCCTCATACGAGTCAACCTGGGATCCAAAAGCATTGCGCCTAACGGTCACATCCAAACCACCTAGAGTCTCTTGACCGTCGATTCCCTCTTCCAAATCGGATGCCACCATGATGAGCCCTGCACAGGTTCCCAACACCGGAAGGCCTGCGGCGATGGCATGGCGAAGCGGGTCCTGAAGCCCAAAAATTTTCAGGAGTTTGTCCATCACACTGGACTCCCCACCGGGCAGGACGAGGCCGTTCAGGCCTTGGAGATGTGCAGGGAGACGAACCTCTCGTACCTCAACACCCAGCTCCTGGAGCATCGAGCGGTGCTCCCTCACATCTCCTTGGAGCGCGAGAACACCGATCAGAGGGGTGTGACTACCAGCCACGCTCTGCAAGCCGGTGAGGCGCCGGGAGATCATTGACGTTGATGCCGATCATGGCCTCACCGAGGCCACGAGAGACATCAGCGATCACCGAGGCATCCGTATATTGGGCAGTCGCCTTCACAATGGCACTCGCGCGCTCCGCTGGGTTCCCCGACTTGAAGATGCCAGAGCCCACAAACACGCCATCAGCACCCAACTGCATCATCATGGCGGCATCAGCCGGGGTTGCAATCCCACCCGCGGTGAACAAGACGACCGGGAGTTTGCCGGTTTGCGCAACCTCTGCCACAAGCTCGTAGGGAGCCTGGAGCTCTTTCGCCTGGACGTAGAGCTCGTCCGGTGTCATCGAGGACAGTCGATTGATTTCCCCTTTGATGGTGCGAATGTGCTTGGTGGCTTCTGACACATCTCCGGTGCCAGCTTCACCTTTCGAGCGAATCATCGCCGCACCCTCCGTAATGCGACGGAGTGCCTCGCCCAAGTTTGTTGCACCACACACGAAGGGCACGGTGTAGCGCCACTTGTCAATGTGGTTGACGTAGTCCGCCGGGCTCAACACCTCGGACTCGTCGATGTAGTCGACCTTGAGAGCCTCCAGAACTTGGGCCTCCACGAAGTGTCCGATTCTCGCTTTCGCCATCACAGGAATGGAGACCGAGTCGATAATCCCTTGGATGAGATCGGGGTCGCTCATGCGCGCAACGCCACCCTCTGCCCGAATGTCGGCAGGGACTCGCTCGAGAGCCATCACTGCGACCGCACCGGCGTCCTCCGCAATACGAGCTTGCTCCGGGGTTACGACGTCCATGATGACGCCGCCCTTCAGCATCTCTGCGAGCCCTCTCTTGACGCGGGCACTCCCGGTCGACACAGGCGTGGTGGAATCGGTCATGGTGTATCGGAATCCTCTCTGGGGCGCTCGATGTAGAGCGTCGAAAGTCTAACCGGTGGAACCTGAATGCCAGCTCGTGCGGAGGATGTCTCGCATCTCTCCTAGCAGTTGTGGCATTGCTTTAGTCCTGGCGACGATCGGGAAGAAGTTCGAATCTTGGCCCCACCTGGGAACCACGTGTTGGTGGAGATGCTCCTCGATGCCTGCTCCCGCAACCTTTCCCTGGTTGATTCCGAGGTTGAACCCGTGGGCACCAGAAACCGCCCGTAGTGTCACCATGGCCTCTTGCGTCATCTGGCCCATCTCGGCCAGTTCGGCGGGTGTGATGTCGTCATAATTCGCAACATGACGATAGGGGCAGACCAGTAGGTGTCCGGCGTTATAGGGATACAGGTTCAACACCGCGTACACGGTCTCCCCGCGACGAACAACCAGTGACTCGTCCTCCGGCCTATCCGGGGCTACACAAAACACACAGCTGCCATCTTCAGGTTTGGTTTCCCCCTGGATGTAGGCGATGCGATGGGGAGTCCACAAACGTTGAAACGCATCCGGGACCCCGGGGAGGCCTGAAGCGTCGACGGAGGGGTTGGGGCCCTCCACGCTCTCAGGCATGGGCCTTCTCGCGGATGCGGCTCAGAATCAAGGCTTTTGCCTCCTCCAAGGACACACCATTGTGTTGAGAACCGTCTCGGAAGCGGAAACTCACGGCACCGGCGCCTCGATCATCCTCACCGGCGATCAAGAGGAAGGGAACTTTGTCTTTGGTGTGGGTTCGAATCTTCTTCTGCATTCGATCATCCGAGTCATCCAGCTCCGCCCGGACTCCTTCCTGGCGAAGGTCATCGATAAAGGCCCCCAGGTAGTCGGAGAACTCTTCTGCCACGGGAATACCCACCACCTGAACCGGTGCAAGCCATGCGGGGAACGCTCCCGCATAATGCTCCGTCAGCACACCAAAGAAGCGCT
>CAZPBS010000034.1:0-12235 GCA_964584925.1 uncultured Microbacteriaceae bacterium | reverse complement strand
GCGACTCGTACGAGCCGGCGTGGGATAACCCCCAAAAACCCTGCAAAGTCCTAGTTTTGAGGGGTGTGGCGTGCCGATAATTACGACGCCCCGGATGCTCCGGGCTCCTCACTCGATGGCCAACCCTGGTGGTCGAGTGATTTAGCGCACCAAGTCAGTGTGGGAGACCCTGACACAACACCCGTGAACCACGCCGCCATGGCCTGGGAGGGCTGGTGGTCAGACATCGCCCAGCTGGGCGGGCCAAGCCCCCTGATTCATTTCCAGGATTACCCCGAGAACCGGGTCGATATTTCCCGTGGGCACCCCGGCGGACTGGCCAGGTTCCTGGCCGGTTCCCCCACCCTGCTTGCCAACCTCATCCGGGATGACGTTGCCAGGCGACCTGCCCACAAAGCCGCACTGCGGCTGGTGGACCACGCTCTCGAGCTTAAGCATGCTCGCGGGATTGAGTCTCTCGAGCTCGGCATTGGCCTCGTTGAGTGGTCCCACGAGGGTGTGGACTACCGTGGTCCGCTGCTCATGCGCCCGGTGCGTGTGCGGCGCCGAGGTGCGGACATTGAAATCACCCTCAAGCGCTCCCGTGTTCGATTGAACCCTGGAATTCAGAGGGCCTTTGCGGATCAGCTCCAAGTTAGCCTTGATGCTGCCGCATTCGTGGCGCTCACTGATGATGGTGGCGCTTTCAAACCGAACCCTGCACTCGATCGCCTGCGCGACCTCACCGCTCACCGCGGTGACGTCACCGTCCACGCCAGGTTGGTGATTTCGAGCTTCGCGGAGCTCTCCGAACCCATGCTCGATGACGCGAAGAACCTGCAGCACCCGATCCTCGACGCGCTCGGTGGGAACGACCACGCAATCCAGGAGCTTCGGAACTCGCGGGTTCCCGTGGAGATCGTTCACCCCGACTCCAAACCCGCAGACACTGACCGCTCCATTGTGGATTCCGACAGCGAACAGGACGCCATCGTCCAGAACATTGTCGCGGGAAATTCTTTGGTCGTTCGGGCGCTGCCCGGAACAGGTGCGACCCAAACAGTTGTCAACGCGTTGGGTGCACTGGTGTCGAAGCACAAGAGAGTTCTCCTGGTCACACCGCGCACTGCCACCAGCGATGCGATCAAAGATCGCCTCGCCCAGGTGGGACTTCAGGGAATGGCGGTGGAGCTCTCCAAGCCCGCGAGAGACATCATTGCGTCCATTGGGCGTAATGAGAAGGCCAAAAAGCCCTCCCTCGGTCAAGTGGATCAGGCGTATGAGCGCTTGCGGAAGGTGATTCTCAAATACCGCGAGGCACTAGCCAAGAAAGATGCGGATCTGGGTGTGAGCGCACTCGAGTGCTTTACTCGCCTGGGCACTCTCTCACTGCGTGAGAACCCACCGGAAACCACCGCACGCCTCGATTCCGAAGCCCTCGTGGCGTTGTCTCCAGGGCTTGGCCAAGCGGCGGAGCTGTTGCGCCGTGCTGCCGAATTGGGGGAGTTCAAATACGGTCCAGCAGATAGTCCCTGGTACGGGGTGGCTTTCGAGAGTGTGGAGGACGCACGAAAGTCGCAAGAGCGTGCGCGCCGCCTTGCGACCGAGGCTGTGCCGAGGCTGCTCGAGAAGTTCCCACCGCTGTTGGAGCAGACACCGCTCCCCTCAGTGACCACGATCGGTCAGATGGGTGTCTTTGTTCACCTGCTGATGGATATGCGAGACACACTGGATCGCTTCCAGCCCAGTGTTTTTGATCGCTCTCTCAAAGACTTGATCACAGCAACTGGGCCCAAAGAGCTTGCCAAGACAATGCCTAGACTCCAGCGTCAGCGTTTGAAGGGCCTGGCTAAAGAGCACGTGCGCCCGGGCGTCTCAGTTCCTGACCTGCACGAATCCCTGGTCAAGATTCAATCTCAGCGAGAGCTGTGGAACCGCTATGTCGACACCGGTCACCCACCCAGTGTCCCTGCCGGCCTTGCGGATGTGCACGTGCTGATCACCCAGATTGAGCAGGACCTGCAGGAGCTAGACCGCGTGCTCGGTCGGACCGGCAAAGGGGAGCGCCTCGCCGACATGCCCTCCCTGCAGATGTTGACCCTGTTGGAGGAGCTGGCACAGGAGTCCGAAATATTGCAGAGCTTGGAGCGTCGACGGGAGGTTCAAGACCACCTTGAGCAGATGCATCTAGGTCCGCTGGTGGAGGACCTGGCCACGCGCCACATTGAGGGCGACGCGGTTGCTGCCGAATTGGAGCTGGCCTGGTGGCGTGGAGCTCTGGAGACAATCCTCGAGAAAGAGGAAGCACTGCTGGGTTCCGATAAGGACGTCCTCGTGCGGCTCGAAGCGGATTTCCGCCTTGTGGATGAGGCTCACGCTGGAGGCAATGCTCAACACCTCGCGTGGCAGTTAGCTGAGCGGTGGTCACTGGGCTTGATGGATTGGCCCGAGGAAGCCAAGGACCTGAAGAAGATCCTCACGAACCAGACCGCAAGTGTGCACAGTCTGACCGCGCTTGCTCCGCACCTCACGAAAGCCCTCGCCCCGGTCTGGATTGCCACCCCCTACAGCGTGCATCGCATGCCCGACTCGCTCCGCTTCGATGTGGTGGTCGTGATGGATGCCGGTGCACTCAGTGTTGCTGAATCAGTGGGAGCACTTCGCCGAGCTCCCCAGGTGGTTGCTGTGGGCGACCCGGTATCTCAAACCCCCACCGATTTCACCCTGGGGGTCCGAGATGAGCGGGAAAACACTGTTCGAGATGGTGATTCTCTCCACGAAGATTCGCTCTACGCCGCACTTGCTCCCCTTGTGCCTACCCTGTCGTTGACGAGGAGCTATCGGGCGAGTGGTGATGAACTCGCGCGCGTGGTCAACACGGCGTTCTATGGCGGGCTCCAGAAGACCATGCCGTGGGCAGGAAGCTACCTGGGCCACCCCTCCTTAGTTGTTGACCACCTGGAGGATGGCCATGGGATGCCAGACCCCCAGAGCGGCCTTGTCGAAGGCGTTGATGCTGAGGTCAACGCCGTGGTGGACCACGTGATTGATCACGTCGTGACCAGACCCAGCGAGTCCCTCATGGTGTTGACGGCGAGCGCGAAGCACGCGAGCCGAGTCCACGAAGCGGTGTCTGTGGCAGCTCAGACGCGCAGTGAGTTGGCGAGCTTTATGACCTCTGACTCCACCGAGCCTTTCGTGGTGGCCACACTTGATCAAGCCCGCGGTTTCACCAGGGACCGCGTGATTTTCTCGCTCGGGTATGGACGAACTCCGCATGGTCGCGTGGTGAGTGACCTTGGTCCGCTTTCGAAAGAGGGCGGGGAGCGCTTGCTCGCAGGGGTCTTCACCAGTGCGAGGCGCCACCTGCGGGTGTTGAGTTGTGTTGCGGTGGAGGACCTGCGCGATGAGCGCCTGAGCCCGACGACCAGAGCGTTGGGTGATGTACTGCATCTCCTCGAGTCACCACAGTTGACGCCTGAGTCACACTCTGACCCTGACCCACTTCTGGTGGACCTTGCCAAGCGCCTGGAAGCGATGGGGATGAGTGTCGATCTCGGTTACCGAGGAGTCATCCCACTTGTTGCCCATTACGGCGGCTATTGCATTGCCCTGGACACGGATCAGTCCCTCATGTCCATGCCGGTCCGAGAAGCACTGCGCGCACGGCCCGCAGCCCTTGCTCGCTCCGGCTGGCACTATGTCCGAGCTTTTGCCCTGGAGCTCTTCACCACTCCCGATGCCGTAGCGGAGCGGATTGGCGTGTTGGTGGGCGCCCAGACTGACGCCCCGTCTCACTCTGATGGCGAATAAGTCCGAAGACGCGCGCCCGCCCGAGGTGAAAAAGGTGGGCCCTCGTCGTGTTCGGACGGAACCTTCTGAGGGTCAAGGAGAGGAACCCGACCACGAAGGCCCCCACGATTCACGAGAGAACGATGACCGCCTGAAGGCGGACAAGCCACCTCACTACTAGGTCGTGGTGGCCGCTGGAGTACTGGAGGACTCCTTCTTCGGTGCTGCTTTTTTCTCGGTGGTGGCGGAGGACGACTTCTTCGCCTCAGCACGAGAATCTGTGCGGTAGAAGCCGGAGCCTTGGAAGGTCACACCCACTGCGGAGAAAAGCTTCCGCAACTTTCCACCACACCCTTCACACGTGGTCAGTGACTCGTCCGCGAAATCCTGCACAATGTCGAAGGCGACATCGCACGCAGTGCAGCGGTAAGAGTACGTAGGCATGGGATTCCTTAGTCGAGGTTAGGCAAACGTCATAATACGCTCCGGTGTCACGACACCCTTAACAGGTTGGTCGTGCACCTCGCGGGGGACGTCCTCGACCACTTCGTGGTCATACAGCACTGCGTAGGTGGGGGCTTCATTCTGCAGTGAGCCCAGGGCCCGATCAAAATACCCACGCCCCCATCCCAAACGCATGCCATCCTTCGCCACTGACGCAGCGGGGACAAAGATGAGGTCCACCTGGCTTAAGACAATCGGGCCATAGACGGTGTTCTCCGGGACATCGATACCGAGGTGGTCTTGGATGAGCTCATCACCGGTCTCATAGAGCACCCAGTCCATGAGTCCGTCCTCGCGAGCAGCAGGGACGAGAACAGCAATGCCCTCACCGCTGGCCCACTCCACGAAAGCCCGGGTGGGGGGTTCATCCTGTCCAGCGAGATAGCAGGCAACACGTCCTGCGACGTGCTGATCAACAATGAACTTCATGTTGGTGAGAAGCTTGTCGGCGGCGAGTTCACGCTCGAGCGGCGTCATGATGCGGCGTCTTTCGCGGATTTCCGCGCGCAAAGCGGCCTTGCTGGGATGTGCGGGCTCCGCCATTACCCCAGTGTAAGGCTCGGCAGTACGATATGGGGATGCCCATCAGCAAAGCAGTAATCCCCGCGGCCGGCCTTGGCACTCGCTTTTTGCCTGCCACCAAGGCGATGCCTAAAGAGATGCTTCCGGTTGTCGACAAGCCAGCGATTCAATATGTGGTGGAAGAAGCGGTCAATGCCGGTCTCCACGATGTGTTGATGATTACGGGGCGCAACAAGAATGCTCTGGAGAACCACTTCGACCGGGCAACAGAAATCGAAGCTCAGCTCGAAAAGAAAGGTGACCAGCGTCGCCTTCAAGAGATTTTGCACTCGACGCACCTCGCCAACATGCACTATGTGCGCCAGCTTGACCCCCGAGGCCTTGGGCACGCAGTGCTCCGCTCCCAGATGCATGTGGGGCAGGAGCCTTTCGCTGTCTTGCTCGGCGATGACTTGATTGATCCCAGGGACGTGTTGCTGGAGCGGATGATTGAGGTCCATGACCAGAACTTCGCCAGTGTCGTGGCACTCATGGAGGTGGAGCCCAGCCAGACGCACCTCTATGGAATTGCAACGGTGGAGGCGACCGATGCTCCTGATGTGGTCCACATTACGGGACTGGTGGAGAAGCCAGACCCGAAGGATGCTCCCTCCCACCTGGCCGTCATTGGCCGCTATGTGCTCCAGCCCGATATTTTCCCGATCCTGGAGGCAACAGAGCCCGGTTCCGGTGGTGAAATCCAGCTGACGGATGCGCTCAACTCCCTGGCCTCGTCCGGGGTTGCCGGCGGAGTGTATGGAGTGGTGTTTACCGGTCGCCGCTATGACACCGGCGATCGCCTGGATTACCTCAAAGCTATTGTTCAGGTGGCGGCGTCGAGAGATGATCTAGGACCAGATTTTGTCGCCTGGTTGAAGACCTTCACTAGCTCCGTCTAATGGCGGCTCTCCCCACGCTCGAGCACCGATTGGTGACGCTCCGCGGTGTTCGCCTGAGAGATGCGAAAGCGATGGAGAAGGCGCTCGGCGACAACAGGGCATGGCTCGGCCCCTGGGAAGCCACTACTCCACTGATTCGACCGAATAGCTTTGACGCGAAGTCCAGTATTCGCGGCCTTCTCCAGGCCGCGAAGCAGGGCAGCGCCCTGCCCCTGGTCTTGATGCACGACCACGAGTTGGTGGGACAGCTCAATGTCTCGCAGATCACCTATGGTTCGCTCTCCTCCGCAACCCTCGGGTATTGGGTGGTCGAGAAGGTGGCTGGTCGTGGGATTACCCCGGTGGCAGTGGCGATGGCGACTGATTATCTGTTCTTCGAAAAGGGTCTGCACCGGATGGAGGTCTGTATTCGACCGGAGAACACGTCATCCCTGCGGGTTGTCGAGAAGCTGGGTTTTCGCTACGAAGGTTTCCGTCGTCGGTATATCCACATTGATGGCAAGTGGGCGGACCACTTCTGTTTCGCTTTAGTCGTGGAAGAGGTGCCCTCCGGGGTGCTTGCTCGATATGAAAAGGGTGCCGTTCCCCCGGGTGTGGCCGCTATTCCTGAGCTGGACTGGGTGAAAGCCAGAAACCCGCTGTCTCTTCCCCCGCGCTAAGCATCGCGCGCCAATCCGGGGTTTTTGACACCAAAGCTCATACCCTAGAGCCCGTGGAAACGTCTGGCACAACCCTGCTGCTGCTTCTGGCAGCCGCCCTGTGGTTGGTGTACCTCGTTCCCCTGTGGCTCAAGCGCAGTGAGTACTACGCGACTGAGAGAAACGCAGCCCGTTTGGGCCAAACACTGCGCCTCTTAGCTAACACGTCTGAAGTATCTGCGGAAATCAAGGCTGAGCTCGAAGCACGCTCCATTGCCCGCAAAGAGCGTGAAGCACAACGCCAGCTCCGAGTGATGTCCTCGCCAGTCTTGACCACCGCTGAGCGCCGTCGACGCACCAAGCAGGTATTTTCCTTGCTCTTACTCCTGGGGGTTACCTCGGCTGTCACCGCGTATCTGGCTGCTTGGCCCTTGCAGGTAATTTGGGCATCCAGCACCCTCAGCACCCTCTCGTTTGCGATTCTCGGTCGCCTGAACCGGGTGACGAAAGCTGAGGCGGGTGCTGTTTCAGATGCGCGTGCAAGTGCCCCTGTTCATGTCCCTGTGTCAGCGGAAACGGCGTGGCGACCCCCAGCCTTGCCCCAGCCCTTGGCAAACAAAGTGGTGACAGAAGCGACTCCTTTGCCAAGCCACGATGAACTCGTGCGCGCAGCCCGCGCCAAAGCACTGGAAAACCGTCCCGAGGACTTCGCAGGTGAGGGTCTCGCGGTGGTGTCTCAGCTGGAATCGCGCGAAGAAGCTCCCGCGAAGAGACTCGAGAAGCTCAACATCGATGAGGTTCTCCGCCGTAGGCGGGCTGTTTAGGAAAGAGTCGTCTCCGGCCTCAGAGGCAATCCGGCGGCTTCGTAGCAGGCGTCGATCACGATTGCTTGCGCAAGAGCATCCTCAGCGTCGGAGTGAATCGGTGCACCTTCCCTGACATGGCGAGCAAAAGCTTCCAGTTGGTAGGTGTAACTGCTGCGATTACCGTGCTCTTCGATGGACACGTCATCGCCCCGTGTGATGGTGATGCGATTATCCAGTGCTGGTTGGCAGAAGTTATGGGCGAGGGCTGATCCATCAGAGCCCTCCAGAAGAAGAGTGAAGGTCATCGTGGGCAAGAGGAAGCTCGAGTGGAAGTGACCGGTGACCCCGTCAGCCAGTGTGAGATCTGCCGTGAGCTCGGCGTCGACGCGGTCATCCGCCTCGTGGGGGACCGCTGACCCTGAAGCGACGGCAAGTGTTCCCTCGAGTGCAGTGGAGAGGGTTCGCAGCGCGTGGACGGCATAGCATCCCACATCCATGAGCGAGCCGCCGGCAACGTCAAAATTCCATCGGGGGTCTTCGGGACGAGTGAGCGGGAAGCCCATGACAATGTCAACATGAGTCAGGGAGCCAATCTCTCCCGACGTGGCAAGTTCGATCATGCGGTCCATGACGGGGTGATAGCGGTAATGGAAGGCTTCCATGAAGATGGCTCCACTGTCGGCCTGGACGTCACGAACTCTTTGTGCCTCCGCCGCTGTGCTGGCCGAGGGCTTCTCGCTCAGCACATGCTTGCCTGCTGTCATGGCTTCGATATTCCACGGGGCGTGAAGGCCGTTCGCGAGCGGGTTATAGATGACCTCAACCTCAGGGTCATCAATCACGGACTGATAATTCTCGAGTACTCGAGAGATTCCGTGAGTGGCGGCATAGGCCTCAGCTTTCGCTGTGTCTCTTGCAGCGACCGCTACAAGATGGTCTCCGGTGTGGGAGGCCGGAGCAAAGAGAGCGTTCGGGGCAATGCGTGAGGCGCCGAGAATTCCGATACGAAGAGGATCCATGCAACGACCCTAGTAGGAGTGACTGACACTGCTCTCGGTGTTACTCTGTGTCATTCACGGGCCTGTGGCGCAGTTGGTAGCGCGCTTCGTTCGCAATGAAGAGGTCACGGGTTCAATTCCCGTCAGGTCCACACTTTCGAGCGAAGCGGGAGAGATGAGAATTCTGAGACTGATTGCTCGGCTCTCCTTGGGCATAGCACTGGTGTATGCGGGAATTGGACACCTCACATTTTCCAGAATCGAGTTTCAGGCCCAGGTGCCCGTCTGGTTACCACTCGACCCGGACTTCGTTGTTTTCGCGTCGGGGATTGTTGAGATCTTGCTCGGGATAGGGATTGCCTCGGCCGGAGCTTTGGTTCCGTGGGCGGGACTTGCTGCTGCCCTCTTCTTTATTGCCATCTTCCCGGGCAACATCAACCAATACGTCGAAGGGATTAGTGCCTTTGGCCTCGACACCGATGAGGCACGATTCACCCGCCTGTTCTTCCAGCCCATATTGGTGGTGTGGGCGCTGTGGTCGACAGGTGCCATCAGATATGTCAGAGAAATCCTTCGATCACGCAACACCTGAGAGTCGGGAGCACCTGGGGTGCGCCACATCGTTGTTTCATCGCTGACAATCCGGTTAACTGGGGAAATGTCAGGATCATTCCGACGTGTGACCTCTGCAGCGGTACTGCTAGTGGGGAGCCTGCTTCTAGCCTCTTGCGCTCAGCCCGTTGAGGTCGCGGAGGACGCCGTCGAGGTAGCTAAGGCCCCAGCGCCCGAACCCGACGTAATCGAAGAGCCGCGGATTCCTCCTACTTGGGAGCAATCGGTCTCTACTGCTGACTTTGCGCGATGCAAACTGCGTGACCCCCGGCCAGACTCGGTCAGAGACCTCCACCGAGGCCAGCGACGTGGAGACATCATCGGCCGGGACAATGTTGGGTTCCCGCGGACGGAACGTGAAATTCCAGGACTGGGGACGGCCAACATCATCCTCGCCAAAGTCGCCTTTGATGACGCACCTCCTTCGGATGAACTGCCGGATGATTTCTTAGAGACCCACGCAGCCTTTATGACTGAGTGGAGCGAGTTCTTCTCGCAAGGGAACTTCCGTTATGAATTTCAGGTTGTGCCGGGTTGGGTCGAGGTTCCTCTCAACCACGCCGACTATCCGATAGACCCTGGTGCTCCTGATAACGAGTACGACCAGGAGGCGTTCAATCGAGAGCAGAAGGGTCGGATGACGACCATCATTCGAGAAGTGGTGGCGGCACTTCCCGATGACCTCGATTACGCGGCAGCTGACACCCTGTTTATCTATTGGACTCCTGAAATGCACGCGTTTAAGCAGACCATCAGTGATCGTGATGCAGCATTCTCCACACCTCAGGGCACTCAGGTGTTTTCGGTCCAGGGAGGAGGAATTTCCCATACGACTGATTCCGGCAGCCTCACCTTCGAGATGAAGAAGGAGTTTGCGTGGTCCTACTTCCTCCACGACATCATGCATTGGCAGGGGATGAACGGTCACGCCCCCGGAAATGGCTGGAAGACCGGAATCGGGCAGGGCGCCTACCCGGTGGGCTCTGGCGAGTATTCGGGTGTTATTGCTGCCTGGGAAGCGTTCCTCTTTGAGTGGTACCAAAACTCCCAAGTCCATTGCGCCGATATCGAAACACTGAGTGAACCAGAGCGTGTGATGCTCACACCCATTGAGGTCTATGGCGGTGAGCGCAAAATGATCGCTATCAGGACGGTGGACTACAAGGTCCTGGTGGTGGAGTCCCGCAGACCCATTGGCTATTCCAAGTGGTGGTATCCCGAGAACTCAGGGTTGCTGGTCTATGAGGTCGACGCTGATGGGATCCAGACCGACCACCTCCCCAATGACTGCGGCAATGACCCGGCGATGCCGAAATGGGCCTACTACGTCTATCCAGACGGTGCTGAAGTCAGCGAGTGCATTGACAATGACGTCAGTGGTGTCATCGTGAAGGAGGGCATGAGTGTCACCCATTCCGGGGTGAAGATTTCCCTGGAATTTTCCGACGACGAGATGGATTACGTGCTGATCGAGAGAGTTGCCGATGACTAGGAACTTGGTCATCTCCCTCCTCCTCGCAGGCTTCGTCATCCTCTCGGGTTGCGCAGCGGAGCCACCCCCGGTTGTCGAGGTGGCGGCAGAGGACACCGTCACTCCTGTTCCTGAACCGATTGTCGTCGAGGAGGTTCGAGTTCCCCCCGACTGGACTCAGGCTCCGTCTCCCTCTGCTGCGGAGGTGTGCAAGGTGCCCGATGCCCGTCAAGGCGCAGGCGGCAACTCCCAGGCACGACAGGCAGTGGGTTTCCCGGTGTCGAAAAGCACCCTGCCTATCCAAGGGGAGGTGAACATCATCGCTGCCATGGTCGCCTTTGATGATGCGCCGGCCCCCGATCTCACTGCAGACGAATTTTTCGAGCCGCAGCTCGAGAAAATAACCCAGTGGAGCGACTTCTGGTCCCAGGGGAAACTGCGCTACGAGTTTCAGATGGTGGAGGACTGGGTCACTGTGCCCGTGAATCACACCGATTACCCCATCAACTCGCGGGATGATTACCCCACCTCCAGGACTAATAGCGCTCGGGTGATCCAAGAAGTCATCAACGCGTTACCTGATGACCTCGATTACGCCGGAGCCGATGGGTTCCTCGTGTACTGGTCACCAGGCATTGATGAGTTTGTGTCCGATGTCGCAGTCCGGGGTGATGAGGGTGTGACCTTGCAAACTCCCGATGGTCCCCGGGGCATGTTCTTTTGGTCGGGCAACAACTGGCACTATCGGGACACCGGGGCAATCACAGCCGAGATGAAAAAGAACTACACATGGAGTACCTGGATTTACTTCATGCTCCTCTCCCAAGGGCTTATGTTGCACTCTCCCGGTAACGGCTGGGCCACGGGCCTCGGAACATCCCAAGTGCCAAACCCCGATTTTTCGGGAGCCATCACTGTCTGGGATGCCTTTCGGATGGGCTGGGTGTCAGATGACCAGGTCCACTGTGTGACTCCCGAGGATCTTGAAGCGGGTCCGCTCCAGGTGATGGTCACACCTCAAGAGGTCTTTGCCGGGGAGCGCAAAACGATCATCATTCCGGTGGATAGGTCATCGGATGTGGTGGTAATCGAATCTCGACGGTCCGTGGGTTACTCCGAGTGGCGAGGGGGAGATTCAGGACTGCTTGTCTATACGGTCAATCCCAGTGTGGGCACGGTGGACTTGATGAGCCAGGAGAGCCAGCGCAGCTGCGGCAATACTGATGACTTTTCCAAATGGGCCTACTACCTCTATCCCGATAGCGTCGACATGAACCAGCTGGATTGCAACGATTTCCGGGCCGCCTTTGTTCGAGAGGGAGACACTCTCACCCACCGGGGAATCACGATCAGCCTCGAGTTCTCTGCTGACGAGCTCGACTATGTGTCTATCGAGGCAACGACTCCTTAGCGCGATCTCGACAAGGTGACGAGTTTCACGAGACCCCAGAGGACGTAACCCACCAGGCTTGCGAAGACGAGCAATATGCCCAGCCCCCCAGCCCAGAATTCCTCCACAAGAAATCCGTCGGCATCGACAGTGGTCCCACTGGCGACGTAGTACCCCATGAGGGCCAGTCCTGCCAGCAGAAACACAGTGCTTGCGACGAGAATGATGCGTGTCATTGATGGGGCTCTACCTCTTGTCGGGAGAGGCTGATTTCCGGGTTGCCCAGGCAAAAACTCCGAGACCCAGAACGACAGCACCTGCTCCCGCACCATAGGCGAGGACATCCCCAGCTCGGGTGGAATCCACCAGCACACCCACAAACACCACTGCGATGATGGCCACGACCACACCAATGAGTTTGGACTTCAGATCATCAAGGTCTTTGATCTGCAACCATGCCGGCACATCGAGCTCGGTATCCACAAAGAGTTCATAGAGCCCGTAGCCAATCACCAACAACACAGTGCCCAACAGGATGGCATCCACGGCGGTGAGAACCTCCACGATGACGTCCTTCAGGGGTGT
>CAZPBS010000033.1:4197-12833 GCA_964584925.1 uncultured Microbacteriaceae bacterium | reverse complement strand
GAGATCGGGTTTAGGGCTTCGCCTGAAGCTTCTGCCGAGAAATCTCATATAAGACCACGCTGGCGGCGATTCCGGCGTTCAAAGATTCTGTTTTCCCCGACATGGGAATGCTCACGATGGCATCACACGTCTCCGTGATGAGGCGAGAGAGGCCTTTGCCTTCGCTTCCGACCACAATCACCAGCGGTGAGCCGGCCAGTTCCGTCGCAGGTAAGTCTGCATCAGCACCACCATCGAGGCCCACGACAAAGTAGCCCCGATCCTTGAAAGATTTCAGAGTCTGCGTGAGGTTAGCCGCCATCGCTACAGGAGTTCTCGCAATTGCTCCCGCCGAGGTTTTCCACGCAGCGGCATTCACCCCGACAGATCGTCGTTGAGGAACAATCACGCCATGACCCCCAAATGCCGCTGTTGAGCGAACGATGGCACCCAGATTCCTGGGATCCGTGATGCCATCGAGGGCGACAAACACGGGTGCCTTATCGCTGGCCTCTGCCTTCTCGGCAAGCTCGAGCGGGTGAGAATAGGCGTAAGGGGGAACGCTGAGTGCTATTCCCTGGTGAACAGCATCGGGTCCGGTCAGACGGTCGAGCTCGGGGCGAGGGATTTCCAAGAGAGGTATGCCGCGCTTGGTCGCAAGCGCGAGTGACTCTCTCACCCGATCATCCATCTCAATCTTGGTGGCGATGTGCAGTGTGGTGGCAGGAATCTTCGCGCGGAGCGCTTCAATAACTGAGTTGCGACCTGTCACCATCTCCGATTCCGACGACATCGAGCGCGCAGGTCTTCTCTTGGGCTCGTGCGAGGACGCGTGGCGTGACCTCGCGGTTTCGAGTCGCTCCTTGGCCGCTTTTCGCTTTCCCGCTGGGTGCCACGACCGATCTTCAGCCTTCGGAGTGGGCCCTTTTCCTTCGAGCGCGCGACGCCCGTGCCCGCCGGTTCCCGACGTCGCAGGCTTTTTTGCCTTTCTGGCGGCAGGATGTCCTTTTTTAGCCACGAAGACTCCAGGTGCTCCCGCTAGATGAGTCCTTCACGTCAATACCGGCTCGCTCTATTGCATCCCTGAGGGAATCGGAGAGGTCGAAGTTCTTCTCCGCCTTGGCGCTCCACCTCAAGGCGATGACCGACTCGACAAGAGAGTCGAGTGCTGCCGATACTGCACCGTTTCCCTGGGTAGTCCACTCCTCTGCGAGAGGGTCAAGTCCCAGAACAGCCACCATTGCTCGCACCGCGCTAGCAGCAGTCGTTGCTGTCTGGGCATCTCCCGAATCAATCGCCTGATTACCCTGCCGAACCGTGTCGTGAACGATGGCAAGCGCGGAGGGTATCGCTAGATCGTCATCCATCGCCGCTTCAAACTCAGCGGGTACAAGTCCCTGCGAAGTATCCATTCCTTCAGACTGTGCCCGAAGCAGGAAACCCTCGATTCTGTCAAAGGCGGCTGCCGCCTCCGTCAAATAGCCCTCGTGAAGGTCGAGCTCGGACCGGTAGTGGGCACTCGCGAGTGCATATCGGACGACAATGGGTCTGGCCTTGGTGACGAGGTCAGCTGCGAAAACACTATTTCCGAGAGACTTCGACATCTTCGCCCCGTCAACAAGAACCAAAGCGTTGTGCATCCAATGGCTGGCGTAGGGGTGCCCCGCAGCTTTGGATTGCGCAAGTTCGTTCTCGTGATGGGGAAATCGCAAATCCATTCCTCCACCGTGAATATCGAAGGCCTCGCCCAAATACCTGGTCGACATGGCCGAGCACTCGAGGTGCCACCCTGGTCGACCAGCACCCCACGGTGCTGCCCATGACGCACTCGCTGGCTCGTGGTCTTTGTGCCCTTTCCACAGCGCAAAATCTTCGGGCGCTCTCTTCGCCTGAGAGGCCGCTTCCCCCTGGCTGAGGTTCTCAACGCTTTGATTCGTGAGTTCTCCATAGGACTCCCAGGACGACACCGAGAAGTACACATCACCAGAATCATCGTCAGCCACGTAGGCGTGACCACGATCCACCAGGGCCTGGATGAGCTCGATCATGGCGGGAATATCACCAGTAGCGCGCGGTTGCAGTGTCGGTCGTTGAATATTGAGGACACGAGCGACGGCCTGGAACTCGGCTTCCACGCGATCTGCGAGAGCCCACCACTCTTCGCCGGATTCTGTCGCTTTGTCGAGAATCTTGTCGTCAATATCGGTGACGTTACGGATCAGGGTGACGGAGTACCCACGATAGGAAAACCAGCGACTCCATAGGTCGTACACGAGCGCACTTCTGAGGTGACCCACGTGCGGAGAGGACTGAACCGTCGGTCCACACACATACATCGAGACTTTGTCCTCACGCAGGGGAACAAACTCCACAGCCTCGTGGAGTTTCGAATCAAACAGTGTGATGGGCACCGCTTCATGCTAGCGAGGAAGCGCCGCCAAGCCAGGGAGGCTATTCGAGGAGCGACTCTCTTCCTAGGTGCGACGCAGAACCGCGGTCGCAATAGCGAGTAGGCCTTCACCCCGCCCCGTGAAGCCCAAACCATCGGTCGTGGTCGCCGAGATAGATACCGGTGCTCCGACTGCCTCTGAGAGCGTGGCTTCCGCTTCCTCTCGGCGTGGCCCAATCGCCGGGGTCTGGGTCACGATCTGCACCGCGACAGAGCTGACCTGATAGCCGTGCTGGGTAAGGAGACTCAGTGTGTGCTCGAGAAAGACTCTCGAATCTGCGCCTTCGAATTCGGGTCGATTGCTCCCAAAGTGGGTACCCAGGTCACCCAGTCCGGCTGCTTGCAAGAGCGCATCCACTATGGCGTGCATCACGGCATCACCATCGCTGTGCCCCGAGAGACCTGTCTCTCCAAGCCACTGCAAACCGGCAAGACGCAGTGGCTCTGACGAGTCAAACCGGTGCACGTCCATCGCAACCCCCACAAGTGGAGCGGATGATGTCCCCAATAGAGATTCAGCCCGGATAACGTCATCGGGGTAGGTGATTTTGAATCCTCGGGGATCACCCTCAACACTCACCACCTCGTGTCCAGCACTCCTCACCACCGCAGCATCATCGGTGTGCTCCTGCTCAACGGAGGAATAGGCCTGTGTAAGAGCGTTGATTTCAAAACCTTGCGGAGTTTGGACTGCTCCCAGCTGGTCCCGATCAACACCGCCCTGAGTGACCGAAGTTTCCGCCACGGTGACGAGTGTGTCCACCACCGGAACGAGGGGGATAACCCCCGTAGCTCCCGCGTCGAGTGCATCGAGGACTCGGTCAAAGACCTCGATAGGCATGAGGGGGCGAGCAGCGTCGTGAATAAGCACGTGTGTTGTCCCAGTCGGAACCGCCGCAAGGCCCTGTCTCACGCTGTCGCCTCTGGTCTCTCCGCCAGCGACAACATCGATGGAGGTGATGCCGCCTGCGATGGCCCGTGCTGGTGTTTGATAACCCTCTGGCACGACAAGAACGACAGAGTCAGCTCGAGACCAGTTCCTCAGCGCGGACAGCGAGTGCTGGAGCAGGGGCGCGCCAGCAAGAGAAACGAAGGCCTTCGGGAGAGAAGAACCAAGTCTCGTTCCACTCCCCGCCGCCACAATGATGACTGCGGTGGTCATCTCAGGCCTAGATGTCTTTCGCTTAGGACGCGAGAACTTCGTCGAGAACGGTAGACGCCTTCTCTTCGTCGGTCTTTTCCGCGAGAGCCAATTCGGAGATGAGAATCTGGCGAGCCTTGGCCAACATTCTCTTCTCTCCAGCACTCAAACCACGGTCTTGATCCCGACGCCACAGATCGCGAACAACTTCGGAGACTTTAATGACGTCGCCAGAAGCGAGCTTTTCGAGATTGGCTTTGTATCTGCGAGACCAGTTGGTGGGTTCCTCAGTAAAAGGAGCTCGGAGCACCTCAAATACCTTGTTCAAACCTTCTTTGCCGATGACATCGCGAACACCAACGAGGTCGACATTTTCCGCGGGGACCTCGATCGTTAGGTCCCCTTGCTTCACGTTGAGCTTCAGATACATTTTCTTTTCGCCCCGAATTGTCCGGTTCTTCACCTCGACAATGGTGGCCGCTCCGTGGTGGGGGTAGACCACCGTTTCGCCAACTTCAAACAGCATGTGTGTAAACCTTTCCCAAACACCCCAGTTTACCACAGGAAATTCCCAGGTTTTTGGGGCTTTCGGGGCTAATCGCCCCGGATTCTCATGGTCATCAGCCCATCCGGTAGGCTGGTCACAGCTTCACTGAGAGTGACTCTGAGGCCCCGGTCTCCCGTTCAATTCGGAGGAATATTTCGTGCGACGCAGACTTTTTGCGCCCTTTGCCCTCGCCCTCTCGCTCGTTCTCGGAGCCACCGGGTGCACTCTCAACGCCGAAATCGCGACACAGAAGGATTACGACCCTTCCGATGGTATTGGGGCTGAAATCGGTGAGCTTTCCTTGCGCAACATCATGCTCATCACGAACGACGCAGGTGAAGCAAACCTCGTGATGACTGTGGTCAATGCAGGCGGTAGCGACGTGAGCCTGAACGTTCAATACTCTGATGGCGCTAACGAGAGCAACACGAGCATTGACGTGCCGGGCGCTCCTGCACTCCTACGCGTGGGAGATGACCCCGATTCTGGAGTTGTTCTGTCCGGATCAGACGTTGTCGCTGGCGGACTCACACCGCTCTACTTCCAATACGGCAACACCCCCGGAGAACTCGTCCTGGTTCCCGTTCTCGATGGGGCTTTGCCCGAGTACGAGCTCCTCGTTCCCTAGACGCGCTCTACGCTTCGAAGCGGTATCCGAGCCCTCGGACTGTCACGATGATGGTGGGCTCTGAGGGATGGAGCTCAATCTTGGAGCGAAGTCGCTTGATGTGAACATCGAGGGTTTTCGTGTCCCCAAAATAATCAGAACCCCACACACGATCGATAATCTGACCGCGCGTGAGAACCCTTCCCGCGTTCACCATGAGCAATTCCAGTAACTCGAACTCTTTCAGCGGCAATGACACGGGCTCGCCCCGGACGAGAAGCTGATGACGGTCGGAATCCAAATTAATGCCGTGATACTCGAGCACACCATCACCGGCATCGGGATCACTGGAGCGCCGGCGCAACACAGCCTTGATTCGAGCAAGGAGTTCCCGGGAGGAATAAGGCTTGGTGACGTAATCGTCTGCCCCCAACTCCAGACCCACCACGATGTCGACCTCAGCATCTTTGGCGGTCAACATGATGATGGGAAGTGAGGAGCGGTTGCGGACTTCTCGGCACACTTCCGTCCCCGCAAGACCCGGAAGCATGAGATCAAGAAGCATCAAATCTGGGGGTGCTTGATCGATCGCATCGAGAGCAGCGAGCCCGTTGTCCACCACTGACACCTCATAGCCCTCACGCCTCAAGAGATACGCGAGAGGTTCACTGAGGGACTTCTCGTCCTCGACTACGAGAATCTTCGTCATGCGGTCCCTCTCACGCTCTCGTGTTGCTCGTCATCGGGGAGCTCCACCAAGGGAACTTCTGACGTGGCGCTGAATTCAGCGGGCCTGGGGGGTTTTCTGCGCGCCTCCAGCGGAACGACTTCGGTTTCCTCCTCCGCACCAAGGGCCTCTGCTGGAGCCTGTTGGAGGCGAATAGTGAAGGTTGATCCCTTCCCCAACTGAGACCACACGCGGACCTCACCCTTGTGATTGTTGACCACGTGTTTGACGATGGCGAGACCCAGACCGGTACCCCCGGTCTCTCTCGACCGTGCGGGATCCGAGCGGTAGAAGCGCTCAAAAATGCGCTCGAGGTCGGCCTCAGCAATTCCTTGACCCTGGTCGGTAATCGAGACCTCGACCACGTTGTTCTTGACACTGACCCCCACACCGACTCGAGCAGGACCCCTGGAGTACGTCACGGCGTTGCGAACGAGGTTGTGAACAGCACTGACAAGCGAGGAAAAATCACCCATGACATAGGCATTGGATGTGGCTGATGCCACCAACGTGATATCCGACTTTTCCGCCAGAATCTTGTTGGTGGACAAGGCCTGCTCCACCACGCGGTCAATGGGAACGGGATCGGGGTCTTCGATAGTACCCAGCGACTGCAATCGAGTGAGCTCAATAATGTCGTTGGTCATCTCCGCCAATCGATGCCCCTCTTGCTCCAGCGTGGAGGCAAAAGATCGAACTTGTTCGGGGTCATCCGCCGAATAGTGCAATGCCTCAGCCAGCAAAGACACAGCCCCAATCGGGGTCTTGAGTTCGTGTGAAATGTTGGCCACGAAGTCCCTCCGGACCGAATCCAGCCGATACATTTCTGAGCGGTCATCCGCCACCAACAGCATGAGGCGAAGACCGAGAGGTGCCACGCGTACGAGCAGATGCGTGGACAGAGCAGCCGGCGAGTCTCCCTTGAGCTCAAACTCTCGGGAAAGGGGAGCCCCCTCTGCCCTCGACTCCCGGACTAAATCAAGGATGGGCCCATACGTGAGGTCTCTGTCCTTAACCAATCCCAGCTCCAGCGCGGACTTTGCCGCGCGCAACACGCGATTATCCGCATCCAACACAATCCCTGTGGCGCCAATGACCTCGAGAGCAGTATCGACACCATCAGGTACAGGTTGCTCGAGCACGGTCTCCGCCCGCCTCTGCCATCGCACAGCCAGTATCACCAGGGTTGCCAGCGCAACCCCCAAGGCAATACCGATGCCGAGGCTCCAGCCAGTGGACCAGAACAGCTCCATAACTCTGTAGCCTACGGCGTGAACTCGGGCTTTCCGAGAGTGCAGAGCGCTAAACTGGCGACCACAGAGCGAGTGTTAAGCAAAGCCTCACCGTTTGTTAACCCAACTGTGGGGGGATTGAGTTCACACCGACCACGCTTGAGCGAGGAGAACAATGCGCGAGCTATTCCAGCAAGAATTACGCGAAGTCCAAGACCAACTCGTCTCCATTGCCGAACTCGTTGCGGCGTCTATCACCGACGCTGTCGAAGCTTTCAACAAGTCTGATGTCACGCTGGCTGAATCCGTCATCGCAAGAGACAATCAAATCGATGACGCAGTTGTCGAGCTCGACGAGCACGCGATCACGATTCTTGCCAGGCAATCGCCGGTTGCCAAAGACCTGCGCATTGTCGTGAGTGCCTTACGGATTAGTTCTTCGCTGGAGCGCATGGGCGATATGGCTGAGCATCTCGCGCAGCTGGCTCGCTACCGCTTCCCGGAGAAGGTCGTGCCCAAGTCCATTCGCCCGACCTTCAAAGACATGGGAGCCCTCGACATTGGTATGGCCAACATGCTGGTGGAGCTCCTGCGCAACGGAGACACAGACCTCGCCCAACGTATCCGTGATGAGGACGACAAAGTCGATGCATTGCACCTCTCGGTGTTTGAGACAGTTCTCAGCGACACCTGGTCCCAAGAGACGGAAACCACGGTGGATGCGACTCTCGCGTCTCGTTACCTCGAGCGGTTCGCAGACCACGCAGTGTCGATTGCAAAGAAAATGGTCTATCTCGCCACTGGTGAGTGGAACCCGCAAACCGGAGCAATCCAGCTCTAGCGCTTCTTCTTTCCTTGCGCTGCCACCGCTGCGGCTGCGGCCTTGGCGGCATCGGGGTCAAGGTAGCGTCCGGGTTCTTTCGGAGAGAGGTCATCTCCTAGTTCATAGACCAGCGGAATCCCGGTGGGGATATTCAGCTCGGCAATATCGGCATCGCTGATGCCCTCTAAGTGCTTCACTAAGCCTCGAAGACTGTTGCCGTGGGCAACGACCAACGTGACTTTACCCACGGCCACATCAGTCGCGATTTCCGCGGACCAATAGGGCATCATTCGATCAATCACGATTTTGAGTGATTCAGTCTTCGGAACAAAAGCCTCAATGTCCGCATAGCGGGGATCACCCTGTTGAGCCCAGGTGTCGCTCGGGTCAATGGGTGGCGGGGGCACATCAAAGCTTCTGCGCCACAGCTGAAACTGTTCCTCACCGTATTCGGCCAAGGTCGCCGCTTTGTCCTTGCCCTGAAGTGCGCCGTAGTGACGCTCATTCAGGCGCCAGGTCCGTTTCACGGGAATCCACAACCTATCTGCAGTGTCGAGAGCAAAATGAGCTGTTTGAATTGCCCGTGAGAGCATCGATGTGTGGAGAACATCGGGTAGCAAGTTGTGCTCCTTGAGGAGCTCTCCTGCTCGCTTGGCTTCCTTGATTCCCTGATCGGTCAATCGAACATCCACCCACCCGGTGAAGAGGTTCTTCTGGTTCCATTCGGACTGACCATGGCGCAACAGGATGAGGGTGTGAGGCATGGTTAAACCCTAGTGAGGATTACCACGCCCTTTGATCGCTTACGCAGAGACTCAGCTAACGCAGTCGACCGAGCCTCGGGACATCTCTGGTCCCACCGGCATCAACGGGAACAATCACCTCTTGACTGGCGCCCACCGATAATCCCTCAGTCGCCACGCTCAAAGGCTGGTCAACAGGAGTTGTTCTCTTGATAAGAGCGAGCGCGATGGGCCCTAATTCGTAATGCCACGCTGCGCGCGTAATGTGGCCGACCCTCTTATCTCCCAGCCTGACTTCATTACCCGACTGGGGCAGGAGGGACTGCGATCCATCGAGATGGAGCAAGGTCACACGCCTCGGAGGATGACCGAGGTTGTGCACTTTGGC
>CAZPBS010000033.1:0-4097 GCA_964584925.1 uncultured Microbacteriaceae bacterium | reverse complement strand
CTCACTAGTGCGTGCCCCTGGGCAAGGTCGCGTTGGAGCCTCAGGAAGTCACCAGCGGCTCGCTCCTGACCAGATTGCTCGGCTCGAGCAGAACTCACGCGGCTATCGCTGGCCTTTGTAGAGGTTTCGCAGCACGATGAAAGAAACCCAACCGATAGCGATGGAGGCTAGTACGAGCAACCCCAGGAAGAAGATTTCGAGAGCGAGCAACATGGCTTTAGTCTACGACGCTCAGTACTTGGAAGACCACGGCAGCGAGGGCGGTTAACAGGACACTCCCGGTTATTGCCAGGGACAAGCGACTCACCAAACCTTCTCGCTGGTAGGCCACAACTTGGACAATAAAGGCCATCAGGAGCGAAGCAGCGAGCACCGCCACCATGCTCGCCACGCGACCATCGACATCCACAACAATGCCGACGAGAACAACGCCGACAGCGGTGACGATCCAAACCGGTACAACGTTGCTCACTACTCTCGCCACCCCTCCATGCTAGAGCCCCGTTACACTGGGAAAAACGGTCTCAGGAGTGCGGGGAGGTGAACCGATGGCCAGCATCCTTGTGTTGAGCTCCGACGAAGGTTCGAGCGTCCTTCCTGCCCTGAGCCTGCTCTCTCATCGTGTGCGCACGATTCCCGCTGAGCCTGCTGCGTTGGTCAACGCCCCCATAGCGGACATCGTTGTAGTTGACGCTCGGCACGATTTAGCTGGTGCGAAAGCTCTGTGTCGGATTCTGACGACGACCGGTCTCTCGGCAGCTTTGCTTGTGGCAGTGCATGAAGGCGGAATGCCGGCACTCAATAGCGAGTGGGGTTTTGATGACGTTGTTCTCTCCGGTGCAGGCCCTGGTGAGGTCGACGCCCGCATTCGCCTGCTGACCACCAAGGCGAGCAAAGACTCACCAGATCAGATGATTTCAACCTCGGGCGTCACCATCGATGAAGTGAGCTACCAGGCCAAAGCCAACGGGCGCGCACTCGATCTCACGTTCAAAGAGTTTGAATTATTGCGGTTTCTCGCCGGTCACCCCCAACGCGTGTTCACCCGGGAGCAACTCCTCAGTGAAGTCTGGGGGTATGACTACTTTGGCGGTACACGCACCGTAGATGTTCACGTCCGGCGCCTTCGGGCAAAACTGGGAGATATGGAATCTTTGATAGGAACCGTTCGAAACGTGGGGTACCGCTTCACTGTGGCTGAAGCGTCCAACGAGGTTCGAGAGAAGGAAGACTCCGAAGCCCGGAAGTCCTCCGATGCCTAGGCGGTTCACCCGCAGTTAACCTTCTCGCTCCCCCGCTCGGGGCGTGGAGTGACACAATGTCACCCATGAATGAGACGAATCATCCAACCTATGACGTCAGTGCTGGCGTCAGTGGGGACTTTTCGGATGATTTTGACGACGGTCTCGCTCCCGACACGGAGGACCTCCCCCCGGAGCGCTACCTCGATCGTGAGCTCAGTTGGTTGGCCTTCAATAAGCGTGTGCTGGAGCTCGCCGAAGACCCGGATGTGCCACTGCTGGAGCGAGTGAACTTTCTTGCCATTTTTGCCAGCAATCTCGATGAGTTCTTCATGGTCCGAGTCGCTGGATTGAAGCGTCGCATCGTGACCGGAATTGCTGTGCCTACGAACACAGGTCGGTCCGCACAAACCGTTCTCGATGACATTTTTGCGATGGCTCTCGAGCTTCAAGAGCGACATGCCAGGGCTTTCCACGATCTCATCAAGCCCGCTCTGGATGCCGAAGATATTCACATCGAAAGCTGGAGCGATCTTGGCGATAACGATCGCGAACGCCTTGACGAGCTCTTCAGTGAACAGATCTTCCCTGTATTGATGCCACTCGCGGTAGACCCCGCACACCCCTTTCCCTATATTTCGGGGCTATCGCTGAACCTCTCGGTTCGGATTCGCAACCCCAAGACTGAATCCACCGAATTTGCCAGGCTCAAAGTTCCCTCAGTTCTGTCTCGATTCCTCCAGCTTCCCGATGATGGCTCGGGGAGGCTCCGATACATCGCTATCGAAGACTTGATCTCGAACCATGTGCAGGAGTTATTTCCCGGCATGGAGGTTCTCGAGCACCACGAGTTTCGGGTCACCCGGAACGAGGACGTGGAAATCGATGAGGACGAGAGTGAGAACCTCATTCAGGCTCTGGAGCGAGAACTCCTCCGGAGGCGATTTGGGCCGCCTATCCGTTTGGAAATCACTGACGATATGGACCCGGTCACGCTGGACCTTCTGATCGGTGAGCTCGGCATTACCGAAAACGAGGTCTATCGACTCCCTGCACCCCTGGGTTTGAACGGTCTTTTTGAAATTTCCACCCTCGACCGTCCCCACCTGAAGTATCCGCCACACCTTCCCATCACCTCAACGCAGCTTCTTCCCTCTGAGCCCACCGAAGAACCGGATATTTTTCGCTCAATTCGAGCGGGAGATGTGCTCGTTCACCACCCCTATGAGTCATTTGCGACCAGCGTTCAAGCGTTTCTGGAACAAGCGGCTGCCGACCCTCATGTGCTTGCCATCAAACAGACCCTCTATCGCACCAGCGGTGACAGCCCCATTATCGAAGCCCTCATTCGAGCGGCGGAATCCGGCAAATCAGTTCTCGCCCTGGTCGAAATCAAGGCCCGCTTTGACGAACAAGCCAACATTTCGTGGGCAAAGAAACTCGAAAAATCGGGTGTCCACGTGGTTTATGGCTTGGTCGGGCTAAAGACCCACTGCAAGCTGGCGTTAGTCATCCGTCAGGAATCAGATGGATCACTCGGTCACTACTCTCACGTAGGAACAGGGAATTACAACCCGAAGACCAGCCGCATCTATGAGGACTACGGGTTCTTTACGGCCGACAAGCAGGTGGGTAAGGAACTGACCCGGTTATTCAACGAGCTCTCCGGCTATGCCATCGAGAAGAAATACAAACGGATGCTGGTCGCTCCACGCTACCTCCGAAGGGGACTTCTCAAACACATCCGAGACGAAATCAAGAACCATGAGACCGGAAAACCGGCCCGTATTCGTCTCAAATTGAACTCGCTTGTCGATGAGGTCATCATCGATGCGCTCTATCGAGCGAGCAATGCGGGGGTATCCGTAGAAATTTGGGTGCGAGGGATTTGTGCCCTCATTCCAGGCCAGCCAGGCCTCAGCGAGAACATCATCGTTAGGAGCATCCTCGGTCGATACCTCGAACATTCGCGGATTTTTTGGTTTGAGAACGCGGGAAAGCCCATTGCGTACATCGGTAGCGCAGACATGATGCACAGAAATCTTGATCGGCGCATCGAAGCACTCCTCCACATCACTGACTCCTCACATATCGAGCAACTCGATCGTCAATTCACCAGAGGAATGAGTGATGACATGCAGTCGTGGTCTCTTTCTCAGGATGGAACCTGGACCAGGCACTCACACGCCGAGGATGGGACAAGGCTTGGTGATGTCCAAAACGAGACCATGATGGAGATTATGGGAAGGAAACGCGGAGCACCAACCGCATGAGTCGCTCCCCCGAGACAGTTGTCGCTGGTGGCGCAGTCTGTTGGAAGATTGTGGACGGCGATGTCCGCATCCTCCTGGTCCACCGAACTCAGCACAAAGACGTGTCTCTTCCCAAGGGAAAATGTGATCCCGGCGAAACTGTCCCAGAAACAGCGAAGCGCGAGATTCTTGAAGAAACCGGTCTCCACATCACTCTCGGTGCTTACCTCGGGCGCGTCGACTACCTTTTGCCCAGCAAGAAACCCAAAGAAGTTCACTACTGGGCGGCGGAGGTGGATCCGGGGGAAGCAGAGCGCGCACCTTTTGAATCCAACGATGAGATTTACGCCCTTGAGTGGGTGTCACTGAAGAAAGCACCGAAGAAGCTCACGTATGAACACGATGCCGACATCGTCGAAAACTTCCAGTCGCTCTTCGAGAGCGGACGAGCCAAGACTTTTCCTCTGATTCTTCTTAGGCATGCCAAAGCCATGCCTGCTGAGAACTGGGATGGTCCCGATCACACCAGGCCCCTCCTTCACAAAGGTCTCACTCAAGCAAAGAACGTCGCAGGAGGCGTTCTGGCCTTTGCGCCAGAGCTCGT
>CAZPBS010000032.1:0-13334 GCA_964584925.1 uncultured Microbacteriaceae bacterium | reverse complement strand
ACGCCGCCCTCTCACGGCGGTAACGCGGGTTCGAATCCCGCTGGGGTCACGGAACAATCAACGGCCATCATCTGTCGCAGATGGTGGCCGGAGTAGTTTTGTCCACCAGACAACCCCGAGGAGATGACCACTCACGATGTCACTCCCGCTCTGGTTCCAAGTGACATCGCTGATTGTCCTGTCGCTGGTTCTCATCGCGGACCTGTTACTTATTATCTGGCGCCCGCACGTGCCTTCGAGCAAAGAGTCTGGGCTGTGGGTTGCGTTCTACGTCACCTTGGCTCTGGTGTTTGGTGGCGTGATGTTTGGGATCGGTGGGGAACAGGCAGGCTCCGAGTTCCTCGCCGGCTGGGTGACCGAATACAGCTTGTCGATTGACAACCTGTTCGTGTTTGTCCTGATCATGGCCTCCTTTGCTGTCCCTCGGAAGTATCAGCAGGAAATCTTGATGATCGGAATCTTGTTGGCGATCCTGTTCCGGGGAATCTTCATCCTGCTGGGAGCTGCCCTGATCGCGAGCTTTAGCTGGATTTTTTATGTCTTCGGCGCGTTCCTGCTCGTCATTGGAATCCAACAGTTCTTCTCGGGTCGAGAAGACGATGTTGAGAGGAACAACTCGCTCCTGAGTTTCCTCCAACGGCGTCTGGAGATGACAAATGAGTTCCACGGTCTGAAATTCCGCATCCAGGTCGAGAGTAAGAAGCTATGGACACCGCTGGTCATCGTGTTGGTGGCGATTGGGACCGCTGACGTGGTCTTTGCGGTGGACTCCATCCCCGCCATCTATGGGATTACCGAGAGCCCGTTTATCGTGTTCACAGCAAACGTGTTCGCACTCATGGGTCTTCGCCAGCTCTACTTCCTGCTGGGCCACCTGATTGACAAGCTCGTCTACTTGCACTTTGGCATTGCGTTCATCTTGAGCTTCATTGGGGTGAAGCTCGTCATGCACGCGCTGCACGAGAACGAACTGCCTTTCATCAACGGTGGAGAGCACGTGGAGTGGGCGCCCGATATCGGAACCTGGGAGTCGTTGATCGTGATTGTGCTGGCCATGGCGGTGGCCGTGGGAGCGAGCCTCTGGAAGCTTCGCAAGGACCGCGTGCATTCTCCCTCCACGGGCTCCTCTCGCCCCTGAGTGTTACTCTTGGAGGGTGTTCAGGCTCACACTTCTTGGATGCCGCAGCGGACGCTAATTAGGCCCGAACCGCTGCGGAGTTTCTCCTGTGGCCACCCAACACACGGTATTTCTCAAGGAGAGCACACAGTATGACTACCTCAGAACCCCGCACACTCGCAGAAAAGCTGTGGGCTGATCACCTTGTCCAGAAGGGCAAGGAGGGCGAGCCCGACCTGATCTATATCGACCTCCACCTCGTCCATGAAGTGACGAGCCCCCAAGCTTTTGATGGTCTTCGCGTCGCGGGGCGTCCTGTTCGCAGGCCCGACCTCACTATCGCCACAGAGGACCACAACACTCCGACTATCGACATCGATAAGCCCATTGCGGAACCCACCTCGAGAACCCAAATCGAGACGCTTCGTTCCAACGCGAAAGAGTTCGGCATTCGCCTGCACTCTCTCGGTGACATCGAGCAGGGCATCGTTCACGTGGTGGGGCCCCAGCTGGGCTTGACGATGCCCGGCATCACGGTGGTGTGTGGTGACTCCCACACCTCCACCCATGGCGCCTTTGGGGCGATGGCCTTTGGTATTGGAACCAGCGAAGTCGAGCACGTGCTCGCCACCCAAACCCTACCGGTGAAGCCGTTCAAGACCATGGCGATCACTGTCGAGGGAGAGCTCAAGCCCGGCGTGACGGCTAAGGACATCATCTTGGCGGTCATCGCCAAGATTGGGACCGGTGGTGGTCAAGGCTATGTCCTCGAGTACCGCGGTTCCGCTATTCGCTCGCTCTCGATGGACGGTCGCATGACGATTTGCAACATGTCGATCGAGGCGGGAGCCCGGGCAGGAATGGTCGCACCTGACGAGACCACGTTTGAGTATGTGAAGGGTCGCCCCCACGCTCCGCAAGGGGAGGACTGGGAGAAAGCTCTCGCGTATTGGAAGACCCTGCCCACCGACGATGGCGCCGTTTTCGACGCCGAGGTGTTCCTCGATGCCAACGAGTTGGAGCCCTTCGTGACGTGGGGGACGAACCCGGGTCAAGGTGTTCCCCTGAATGACGTGGTCCCTGACCCAGCAACCATCTCAGACCCCAACGACAAAGCGGCAGCGCTTCGCGCCCTGGAATACATGGACCTGCAGCCTGGAACTCGAATGAAAGACATCAAAGTCGACACGGTGTTCATGGGGTCCTGCACGAACTCGCGCCTGGATGACCTTCGCACCTTCGCATCCATCATCAAAGGTCAGAAAAAGGCGGACCATGTCCGCGTCATGGTCGTTCCGGGCTCTGCCCGGGTCCGCCTCGAAGCCGAAGCCGAAGGCATCGACAAGATTGTCGAGGAGTTTGGCGGGGAGTGGCGATTCGCCGGCTGTTCCATGTGTTTGGGGATGAACCCCGACCAGTTGGGACCCGGAGAGCGTGCCGCGTCCACCTCGAATCGAAACTTTGAGGGCCGCCAGGGCAAGGGTGCGAGAACTCACCTGGTCTCGCCCGTGGTGGCAGCCGCTACGGCTATTCGTGGGACCCTCTCGAGCCCCGCGGATTTGATGCAGGAAGCAGGCGTCTAATGGACAAGGTCACTCTGATCAGTGGTGTGGGGGTACCTCTTCGACGCAGCAACGTCGACACCGACCAGATCATCCCCGCCAAGTTTCTCAAGCGCGTCACCAAGACTGGCTATGACGACGCGCTCTTTTCTGCCTGGCGCGATGACCCAGAGTTCATCCTGAACCAGGAGCCCTACACAGCAGGTCAGGTCTTGGTCGCAGGCCCCGACTTTGGCACAGGATCCTCCCGCGAACACGCGGTCTGGGCGTTGCGGGATTATGGTTTCCAGGCTGTCATCTCCTCGCGTTTCGGAGATATTTTCCGCTCAAACTCGGGCAAGCAGGGGCTGGTGACCGCGGTGGTTCCGGAGTCCGTGGTTGAGGCCATGTGGGCAGAAATTGAGGCACACCCGGGCCTGGACGTTACCGTCGACTTAGAAGCCCGTGAGGTACGGTGTGGAGCGGTACATTCCGCTTTTGATATCGACGATTACACGCGTTGGCGCCTGATGGAGGGACTCGATGACATCGCTCTCACCCTCCAGCATGCGGAGGCCATCGATGCTTTCGAGGGCTCGCGGGATTCCTGGCGGCCAGCAACACTTCCGCCGAGGAGTCAGTAGATGAGCCCGGCGGGAGCGGCAGCCAAGAACGCTGCGGTGGCCCAGCCGGAGACCGCGGACACCGTCATTTTCGAGGGTGGGAAACCGCTCGTTGGTGAGGTCTCTGTCCGTGGTGCAAAAAACCTGGTCACCAAGGCCATGGTCGCGGCACTGTTGGCTGACACACCGAGCACCCTCAAAGGCGTTCCCGCTATCAGTGATGTCGCAGTGGTCCGAGGTCTTCTCGAAGCCCACGCTGTCACCGTCACCGAAGACGTCGATGGCGAGCTCGTCCTCGATCCTCGAGGCGTCAAGAGCGCCCACTTTGCGGAGATCGATGCTCACGCCGGGTCCAGTCGCATCCCGATTCTGTTTTGTGGCCCGCTGCTCCACCAGCTGGGGGAGGCGTTCATCCCTGACCTCGGTGGGTGTCGCATTGGAGATCGTCCCATCAACTTCCACCTCGATGCGCTCCGGGCGTTTGGTGCGGAGCTCGAGAAGAGCTACGAAGGCATTCGTCTGAAAGCTCCCCAGCGTCTGGTGGGAGCCAAAGTGGATCTCCCTTACCCGAGCGTGGGAGCCACTGAGCAGGTCTTGCTCACGGCCGTGCGCGCCAAAGGTGTGACCGAGCTCACCAACGCTGCCATCGAACCCGAAATCATCGACCTGATCGCCATCTTGCAGAAGATGGGCGCCATCATCGTGGTGGAACCCAATCGCACCATCGTGATCGAGGGTGTGGAGTCTCTCCAGGGGTATGACCACCGGGCCATTGCGGACCGTAATGAGGCGGCCAGCTGGGCAGCAGCAGCGCTCGCCACCCGCGGTGACATTTATGTCCGCGGTGCGAAGCAACAAGATTTGATGACGTTCTTGAACGTTTACCGGAAGGTAGGTGGCCTGTTCGACATTGACGACGAAGGCATCCGCTTCCGCCACCCTGGTGGAGCGATCAACCCGGTCGTCATTGAAACAGACGTACACCCCGGCTTCATGACCGACTGGCAACAGCCCATGGTTGTGGCACTCACTCAAGCTGAGGGTCGCTCCATCGTGCACGAGACCGTGTACGAAAACCGCTTTGGGTTTACTGACGCCTTGGTCCAAATGGGCGCCAACATCGAGGTCTACAAAGAAGGCATCGCCAGCATTACCCGCCGTGTGCCAAGGCGCCCTCTGGAGCAGGCGGCTGTCATCACCGGTCCGACACCGCTCCACGGCGCCAACATCAGGGTGCCCGACCTCCGCGGAGGATTTAGCCACGTGATTGCCGCGGTGACCTCCCAGGGCAAGTCCGAGGTCAGCAACATTGGCATCATCTCGAGGGGTTATGAGCACCTGCTGCAAAAGCTTGACGGTTTAGGTGTGAGCTTCGAGCTCGGAGCATAGCTACGGTGTCGAAGACTCCGGTGACGAGGCGCTCTGCTGAAATTCGGTGGAGGGTCATCGCTTTCCTGGTGCTGCCCATCTTTGGGGCCATGGTCAAGCTTCGAATTCGTGAGGGGTCGAAACTGCCCGCCTCAGGGCCCTTTATCCTTTCCCCGAATCACTACAGCGAAATCGATCCCATCGTCATGGGCGTGGTGGTCTGGAAGCTTCGACGAACACCACGATTTCTGGCCAAAGCGTCGCTCTTCCGGGTTCCAGCACTCGGCTGGTTGATGCGCTTTAGCGGTCAGATTCCGGTGGAGCGTGATGCGTCTGCGCAACTGGGGCAGCCCCTTCAGGCAGCAAAAGTTCTGACGGATAGAAACCAGGGGGTCATCGTCTATCCGGAGGGAACTCTCACGAAAGACCCTGACCTGTGGCCCATGCGAGGCAAGTCAGGTGCGGTGCGAATGGCTTTGGAGCAAAACATCCCCCTGTATCCAGCGGCCCACTGGGGAACCCAACACTGGATGGGTCGTTATGCCAAGAAGATCCGCTTCTTCCCCAGGACCACGATCGACGTCGTCGTGGGAGAACCCTTCGATCTGAGCGAATACCAGGGCAAGACCCTCACCCGCGAGCTGTTGCAGGAAGCCACGGACAAGCTCATGCAGGAGATTGCCCGGCTCGCGGGTTCCCTCCGTGGAGAGAACCCGCCCGCAATTCTGCATGATGGCACTGGACCCAAGGAGACCCGATGACTCACATTGCTGTTTTGGGCGCAGGATCCTGGGGGACCACCTTCGCCAAGGTCCTTGCCGATGGTGGCTCGGAGGTGATGGTGTGGGCGAGACGTCAAGAAATTGCTCGCGAGATTCGCGACACCAATCGCAACTCCGACTACCTCCCGGGAATTAATCTGCCGAAGAATCTTGGCGCCTCCACTGATATGGCTGAGGTTCTTCAGGGAGCTCATCAGGTCTACCTCGCTGTGCCCAGCCAACACTTGCGGGCCAATCTGCGAGACGCGAGTGCTCACATTGCGCCTGACGCCCTCGTGGTCAGCCTGATGAAAGGCGTCGAAGCCGGTACTGGGCTTCGGATGAGCGAGGTCATCGCCGAGGAAGGCATTGAGTCGTCCCGTATTGCGGTCGTGAGTGGGCCCAACCTTGCGTTGGAAATTGCCCGAGAGCAACCCACAGCGGCGGTGGCATCCTCCGAAAACGCTCAAGTGGCCACTGCTGTGGCGAGTGCCGCCACCAACCCCTACTTCAAGACCTTCATCAACACGGATGTGGTGGGAACAGAGTTTGGCGGAGTGTTGAAGAACCTCATTGCGGTGGCCGTAGGCATCGCCGACGGGGTGGGCTATGGGGAAAACACGAAAGCCTCCATCATTACTCGTGGACTGGCCGAAATCAGTGCGTTCGCCGCAGCCTTTGGAGCAAAGCCCCAGACCATGTCGGGTCTTGCTGGCTTGGGAGACCTGATTGCAACGTGCGAATCGCCACTGTCGAGAAACAACACGGCTGGTCGTCTTCTGGGTCAAGGTCATAGCTTCACCGACGTGGTTTCCACCATGAACCAAACCGCGGAAGGTCTCTCTGCAGTTAAACCAGTCCTCGATTTAGCAGCCAGCAAGGGCATTGCGATGCCGATTGTGACGCAAGTGGGGCAGGTTTTGGATGGCTCGAGAGACCCACGGGAACTGGCGCCGCATTTCGCCACCGATTCGGACACTCCTGAGGGCGAGTAGTCATGCTCACCACCGTGGGGACCAGCTCCCTGGTCGCCGAAAAGTTTGGGTCAGGTCCCGTGCGGGCTATCGCACTTCATGGCTGGGGCAGAAGCGGCGCCGATTTTGCGCGCATCCTCGAGGGACACAGTGCTCTTGCCCTGCACCTTCCGGGTTTTGGACCAGCGCCAGCGCCCCCGACAGCCTGGTCGAGTAAGGACTATGCGCGGGAAATCGCTGTGGCACTCGAAGGAATGGGTCCCCTCGTGGTGGTGGGGCACTCCTTTGGCGGGCGCATTGCTGTGCGCTTGGCGGCCGCATATCCCCACCTGGTTTCTCATCTTGTGGTGACCGGAGTCCCCCTCACCCGAGTGAATGGACCCTCGAAGCCACAGCGTGGGTTCCAAGTGGCGAAGGCTTTGTACCGAGCAAAGCTGATCCCCGAGTCAGTGATGGAGTCAGCTCGCCAGAAGTATGGCTCGCTCGATTACCGCATGGCGACAGGGGTCATGCGGGAGATCCTGGTGCAGGTCATCGCGGAGGACTACTTGGATGACGCTGCTCGAGTGACCTGCCCGGTGACCATGGTGTGGGGGGAGCGGGATAAGCCTGCGCCACTGGCTGCCGCAGAGCGTGCTCTGGAGTTTTTCCCCTCCGCAACGCTCCGCGTTGTCTCCGGGGCAGAGCACCTGCTGGAGGGTACCCTCGAGCAAGAGGTCGCATCGGCTGTGGCCGATGCACTGCGCGACTAAAAGGACTGTGATGGCCACCGAGACCCTCATCCTCCTCGCCGCCATCACCACTGGTGTGGTTACTGCGGCACTGCAGAACCTCAAATGGTTGCGCGTGGCGCAGCGCGTTCACTACTTACCCCGGGAAGTTGCCAGGGTGGAGCGGCTCTGGTTTGACCGACGTCCCCTCGGAGCTCTCTGGTGGGGTCTCGCGGCGATCTTTGCCCTGCTCTCAGTTCAAGGAACCGCCTGGCTGGACATGCCCGAGCTTGCCTGGGCGGCCGTGGTTGCCCCTCTGTTCATCCTTCCCACACCCTGGAAACTCCCCTTTCGTGGCGTCACCAGCCCTCTAGCGTGGACGCCGCGGGCGGTGCGGGCATATTCGGGAATTCTTCTGGCGCAGGTGCTGGTAGGAGCTCTCACGGTCTACCTCTTGGGCCCTGCCGGGGTGCTTATTCCCCTTCTTTTCACGGCCAACCTGGCTGATCTTGCACTCGGTTTCCTCTGGTATCTCGAGCGCAACCTGTCGATGAAATTTGTGCACCAAGCCCAAAAGCGTCTTGCGAAGGTGAAGCCCACCGTGGTGGCGATCACGGGTTCTTATGGCAAAACCTCCACCAAGGGTTATGTCGCCCACATCGTGGGGGGAGCTCAGAGCACTATGGCCTCCCCGGCAAGCTTCAACAACCTGATGGGACTCTCCCGCACCATTAACGAGCACCTTGTCGCTGGCACCAGCGTCTTTGTGGCGGAGATGGGGATGAACGCGGAGGGTCGGATTCGTGAGCTCACGAACTGGTTCCCTCCCGACATTGCCGCCATCACCGTTATCGGCGAAGCTCACATGGAGCGCCTGGGTTCCCAGGAAGCCATTTTCCGGGCCAAAGCAGAAATCACCGAGAAGGCCCCCATCGTGGTGTTGCCGGTGGATCAGAAAGAACTTCGAGCACTGGCCGATAAGTGTGAACGACAGGGCAAACATGTTGTGCGGGTGAGCGCCCAAGGCAAGAAAGCCGACGTGATCGTTGATCCTGACTTGGGGACCGTGACGTATGGTCCAGGGGCAACCCCAGTGCCCCTGGATATGCCACCCTTTGGCCACGCGGTTAATGTGGCGGTCGCGCTGGGTATTGCGTGGCAGCTTGAGGTTCCTGCCGATCAGGCGCTCTCGCGCCTCGCGCACTTGCCAGTGGCCGCTCACCGCGCCGAAGTGGCTACTCACGAGGCGGGTGTCGCCATCATCGATGACACCTACAACTCGAACCCATTGGGCGCGAAGCACGCGGTGGAGTCCGCTGCGCGCCTGGCCAAAGAAAGAAAATCACCGCTGGTCGTGGTGACTCCCGGGATGGTGGAGCTTGGCCCAGTTCAGCGTGAGCGAAACTCCCAACTCGCCCAGTCGGTGGTGAAAGCCGGTGGCACCCTGGTCATTGTGGGTCGCACCAATCGCAAAGCCATGCTGAAGGGTGCAGGTGGCAAAGCCGACGTCTTCGACACGCGAGGCGAGGCCGTCACCCATGCCCTCCAGATTGCGGGGGAGCAGGGCGTTATTCTCTATGAGAACGACCTACCCGATCATTACCCCTAAACCGGGGAGTGCCAGCAGGCGAGGACCCTCATGAGCCAGAGCACCTGGGCCGTAGTGTTTGGAGGCCCGAGCCCCGAGCACGAAATTTCTATCCTCACCGGGTTGCAAGCTGAGCGAGTGCTGGTGGATGGAGGCCACGATGTGGTGCCGATCTATCTCGCTGCCAATGGTGCATGGTTTCAGGTTCCCTCCAAGTCTGAGGCCAAAGATTTTCTGACCGGTGCTCCCTCAGGGTCCAAGGAGCTCGAGATTGTGTTGTCCTCGAGCCCGGGGATTTATGCCAAAAAGGGCATGGGTAAAAAGGCTCTGGAGATTGATGCGGCACTGCTGTGCTTCCACGGAGGTTTAGGAGAGGGTGGCGGTGCTGCTGCCCTGTTTAACTTCCTAGAGATTCCCGCCACGGGCTCGAGTGTGTTCGCCGGTGCAGTGGGAATGGACAAGCTCGCCTTTGGTGGCTTGATGACACAGGCCGGTGTTTCCTCGTTGCAGAGAGAAGCGGTTCTCACCTCCCAGGATCCCTCGTTCCCCGGCCCCTACATCGTGAAGCCTCGGTTTGGTGGCTCCTCCATTGGTATTGAAATCGTCGACGATATTCAGACGGCACGGACTCTCCTGGCGACGTCTCCACACCTCAAAGCCGGTGCGGTCCTTGAGCCCTACCGTCCCGAGCTCGTGGATCTCAATATTTCGTTTCGGACATACCCCCAGCTTGAGCTCACCGACCTGGAGCGCCCGCTTCGCTCCGAGGGAGAAAAGACTGGGCTGTATTCCTACCAAGAAAAGTATTTAGCCGGGGGAGGTGCGGGTCTTACGCACGCCCCTCGTGAATTTCCGGCGAATGCCCCTGAGGCGATCCACCAGAGAGCTCGAGAGCTTGCCACCCAGGTGGCAGAGGTGACCCGCCTCAGCGGCATTGTTCGCGTTGATCTTCTCTGGGATGAGAAGTCTGGAGACCTGTTCGTCAACGAGGTGAACACCATCCCCGGCGCGCTGTCGTTGTATTTGTGGGCCCCGAAGCACCCTGCTCTCCGAGTTCTCGAGGATGCCCTCACCGAGGCTAAGGATCACCCCGTGGTTCTTCCTCACAGTGGATTTGGCCAGGGTGTTGCCCTTCGGGCTGCCGGCGGTATCGCTGGAAAGCTTGTCGGCCTCGATGGCCCGAGAGGCTAGCGTCCGCTAGTCCAGGACGCTGGCGGGATCAAGACACTGACCAATAGGCGTCGATTGGCTTCCCACGGCGCGAGCGATATCGCGCAACACAGAGGTTCCTGACACCACTTCAGAGTCCACGATGACCTCTGTGGCGGGATCGAGTCCATACGTGGTGAACACGAAGCTGGGCGCATCGGAGTCATCACGGAGCCAGTCGATTCCCTCGACCGTGGCGCAGGGGAGGGTGCTGGGTGGTGGTGTGGGAAGGCCGCAGCGCACAATCACGGCGACCGGTTCACCCCATGCTGCAGTGGACTGAGCGTTTACGTTTCGTCTGGGTAATTCGGCAACAGTGTCGGGCAAGCGCACCATCATGTTGGCGCACTCCGGAGTGTTCGCGTTGACCGCTGGTTCCAAAGCAACAGTGGGAGCGCATCCGGCGAGGATGCTGACACCCACCAGAATTAGGCAAGCCCTCGCAATCGATGACGCTCTCACAGAGAAAGGCTAGCGTGGAGGGATGAGTGATTCCCTGGCGCCCCTGGATCTCACCGTGGGTGAGATTGGCGAGAACGCAGCGCTTCGATGGGTGTTGCCGCAGCTCCCGACCGGGGACGGAGTCCTCCTTGGTCCTGGAGATGATTCGGCACTGGTGTCTCTGCCCGAATCCCAGGTGTTGATCTCCACGGACATGATGATGCAGGGTCCAGACTTCCGCTTCGACTGGTCGCGCCCTTCCGATGTCGGCTTCAAGGCCATCGCCAGTAATGCGGCAGATATTGCCGCCATGGGCGGTGTCGTCCTCGGGTTTGAACTGGCCGTGGCGGTGCCAGCCTCCACTCCACTGCGCATGCTGATGGGACTTGCGGAGGGGTTTGCCGAGGGCATTGCTGCTCTGACCCCCGGCGCAGGCGTTTTTGGGGGAGACCTCTCCCGTTCCGAGGTGTTCACCATTGCGGTCACCGTCTTGGGGTCGATGCAAGGGTTGGCTCCGGTGGTGCGCTCGGGTGCAACACCGGGAGATGTTCTCTGTGTGGCGGGCGAGGTGGGGCTCTCCCATCGAGGCCTTCAGGCACTCCTCGCTGCCGGTGATGACGAACTGGCGGTCGCCGGACTGGTGATGAGCGATCCTGCTGTGGCACATCATCTGCGACCGAAACCCCCGATAGCTCTGGGTCCCCTGGCCGCCCAGGCCGGTTCCACTGCGATGATGGACATCTCCGATGGCCTGGTGCTGGATGCTTCCCGTATCGCGAAGGCCAGTGGCGTTCGTATGGAGCTCGATGCGAGCGCGGGACTTGATGAGCATGCCCTCTATGGCGGCGAAGATCATGGCCTATTGGCCACCTTCCCGCCCTCCGCCACACCCCCCGAAGGGTTCCGAGCAATAGGGGTGGTCACCGCAGGTGATCCCGGAGTGTTTCTGGGGAAGCGCGAGCTTGATGCTCAGAGTGGCGGTTGGGATCCCTTTAGAAACCTCGCCCAGTAAACGGTGGTGTCCCCATACGTTTTGGGGGTGAGCTCCTCGTAACCGTCGGGGAACTGGGGTGGGGTTCCCTTCGAGGAGCGCTCCACGATGACGATCGCGTCATCGGCCAGCCAAGACCGGAGTGCGAGCAGATGATCATCCACTGCGCCCGAGGAGTAGTCATAGGGAGGATCCAGAAAGGCAACGGAAATGTCACCGGGGGCCGTGCTGGACAAAAAACTGGCGACGCTGGTAGTGCTCGCCTGCAGCGTTGGAGCGTGGGTGAGCGCCTTTGCCACCAACTGAATATTGGCCTTGACCACACTCGCGGCTCCGGCATGATTGTCGACCAGACAGACCGAGCGTGCCCCACGGGAGGCTGCCTCCAGGCCGAGCGCTCCGGTCCCGGCGAACAAATCCAGCACCGCAGCACCCTCCATATCGATCAGGGACTCAAGCCTCGAGAAGATGGCCTCTCGCACCCGGTCGGAGGTGGGCCTGGAGACCTTATCCGGGGCTTTCAGTCGCAGAGAGCCCGCGGCTCCCGCGATGATTCTGGTCATTCCACAACGCTAGCGGGCTTTCCTGGCCCCTCACCCTCCAGGCGATAGCGTGGCAGTGTGAGCGTGGGGTTAGAGACCAAACTGCAGGGGATTCTGGGGGATCGCACCCAGAAGGCCCTGTCGAAAGCTTTTGGCTATGCCACCGTCGGAGATCTTCTGCAGCACTACCCCAGGCGCTACGCGAGCCGAGGTGAGCTCACCTCCATTGCAGGGGTCCCTCTCGGCGAGCAGGTGACCCTGGTCGCCGAGGTGGTGTCGGCGAAGCAGCGCCCCATGCGTCAAAAGCGCGGCTCCGTTCTGGAGGTGGTTATCTCTGATGGCACCGGACTGGTCACCCTGACGTTTTTCAACCAAGCCTGGCGCCAAAAAGATCTGGTCCCTGGTGCCCGGGGCATGTTCGCGGGGAAGGTTGGCGCCTATCGCGGAGAGCGTCAGCTCGCGCACCCGGACTATGAACTCTTCAGCGATGAGGACGCCCTGGCGCAGAACAGTGAGGAATGGGCGAAGCGCCCCATTCCTCTCTACCCGGCAACTTCCACAGTGGCGAGCTGGCAGATTGCAAAGTCCCTCGAGATTGTGCTGGATGTGCTGGATGAGGTGACAGACCCGCTTCCGGATGACATTCGAGCTAGTGAGGGGCTACTGGATTTTCGAGACGCACTCCACAAGATTCACCGACCTGCTGAAGACGCGGACTGGAAAGCTGCACGGGAGACACTGCGCTTTCATGAGGCGCTCATTCTCCAAACAGCTCTGGTGCGGAGGAGACTTCGCAACCAGTTAGTCCAGAGCACCCCTCGCACACCAGGCGATATGACCAATACGTTCCTCAAGGGTCTTCCTTTCACCTTGACCGAGGATCAACTGACGGTCGTGGAGGACATTCACGACGATATGGCCAGTGGTCACCCGATGAATCGTTTGGTCCAGGGTGAGGTGGGTTCGGGAAAAACCGTGGTGGCCGCCACCGCGATGGTCACAGTGGCGGGGACCGGCGGTCAAACCGCCTTGCTAGCCCCAACCGAGGTGCTGGCGAACCAACACTTTCGATCGCTGATTCAGACACTCGGTCCCGACATGGCGGCATCTCTGAATCCGGTCTTGCTCACGGGTGCACTGGGTGCCGCAGAGCGCAAAAAAGCCCTGCTCGCGGCTGCATCGGGGGCTTCCCAGTTGGTGGTCGGAACCCATGCGCTTCTGGGGGAGAACGTGCAATTTGCGGACCTGGGACTGGTGGTCATCGATGAGCAACACCGATTTGGGGTGGATCAGCGCGATGCCCTTCGCCACAAGGGCTCACATCCTCATGTTCTCGTCCTCACCGCCACCCCCATTCCCCGGACGGTGGCGATGACAGTCTTTGGCGATCTCGATGTCTCCACTATTGCCGTGTTGCCCCAGGGCCGCTCGCCGATTGAATCTCACGTGGTCGCGCTGGCTGATCACCC
>CAZPBS010000031.1:0-13537 GCA_964584925.1 uncultured Microbacteriaceae bacterium | reverse complement strand
CATTTCGAGCTTCTGTCTCCCCCAGAGAGGGTGAGGACGCCAACATGTTCTCGAGAACGGTTCTTGCGATGTCGAGGGTTTCGTGCTCCTGGGCGTAGTAGCCCACCCGCAAGCCATGTCCGCCCTCTACCGCGCCGGTGTCGGGCCTATCAACTCCGGCGAGAATTCTCAGCAACGTCGTCTTCCCCGCACCGTTCAAGCCCACGATCACGACTTTTGATCCTCGATCGATAGCAAGGTCCACGGCGGTGAAGACCTCCAGTGAGCCGTAGCTCTTGGAGAGGTTCGACGCGAACAGCGGTGTTTTTCCGCACGGCGCTGGATCCGGAAAACGAAGCTTGGCGACCTTATCGGTCGTCCTGACGCCCTCAAGGCCTTGCAGCATTTTCTCTGCACGGGCTTTCATCTGTTGGGCCGAAGACGCTTTGCTCGCTTTAGCCCCAAATCTTGCTGCTTGGAGTTGGAGGGCCGTGGCCTTCTTCTCGGTAATGGAGCGCTCCCGCACCCGCCTCTCCTGGTCCGCCTCGCGCTGGCGGAGGTAGTGCTTCCAGGACATGTTGTAAATATCAATCGTGGCGCGGGTGGCATCCAGGTAGAAAACTCGGTTGACGGTCTCTTCCACAAGGGCAACGTCGTGGGAAATCACAATGACCCCACCCGGGTAAGAGCCAAGGAAAGAACGAAGCCAGGTCACCGAGTCGGCATCCAAGTGGTTGGTGGGCTCGTCGAGAACCATAAGAGGGGCATTTTGGAACAAAATACGGGCCAGTTCGATACGTCTGCGCTGTCCCCCGGATAGCGTCCCCAGCGACTGCTCAAGGATTCCTGGCGGCAAGTTCAAGTGGGAAGCTATCGCGGCGGCTTCCGCTTCGGCCTGATAGCCACCTAAGGACAGGAATCGGTCATTGAGACGGCTGTATCGAGACATCGCATGGTCAGCGACAGCCGGATCCGGATCCCCCATCAGTGAAGCGGCGGTATCCATATCGGCCATGAGTGATCCCAGCCCTCGGGCGTTCAAGATTCGCGTCCGCGCTGTTTCACTGGGATCCCCGGCACGTGGATCCTGCGGGAGATAACCCATTTCCCCCTGTAAGTGAATGGAACCCTCCGTTGCCGGCATGTCTCCGGCGATCACCTTGGTGAGGGTGGTCTTCCCTGCGCCGTTTCGACCGACGAGTCCCACTTTGTCGCCTTTATCAACACGGAACGACACTTCATCCATCAGGACGCGTGCGCCAATACGTATCTGAAGGTTTTTGACCTCAAGCACGGGAAACCTGCGTAGGGAGTATTGCCCCGTGCGATGCTAAATAGAGAATCCGAGGGCCCTCATCATGTCACGACCGTCTTCTGTGATTCGTTCTTGACCCCACGGTGGCATCCAGACCCAATTGATGCGGAAACGCTCGACAACCCCGTCAAGTGCGTTGGCCATCTCTTCCTCAATGACATCGGTGAGCGGGCACCCCGCGGAGGTGAGCGTCATGCTGATGATGAGCGCGTCCTCTTCGTCGTCCCAGGAGAGGTCATAAATCAGACCAAGGTCGACAATGTTGACCCCCAGTTCGGGGTCAATAACGTTCTTCAGCCCCTCCTGGACGACATCAAACTTCTCGTCACTCAGTGCAACTGTCGACATGTCTTCCCCTCCCTTGGACTAGGCGGTCTTCTGGGTGTAGCGATCGTAGCCTTCGGCTTCGAGGCGCTCGGCAAGTTCAGACCCACCGCTCTCTGCAATTTTGCCGGCAACGACCACGTGAACGAAATCAGGAGTGATGTAATTCAAGATTCGGGTGTAGTGGGTGATCAGGAGCACCCCAAGACCCGTTGCCTCTTTGGCTCTGTTGACTCCCTCCGCGACGATTTTCAGCGCGTCAACGTCGAGACCCGAGTCAGTTTCATCCAGAACGGCGAATTTGGGCTTCAGCAGCTCAAGCTGCATGATTTCGTGGCGCTTCTTTTCACCACCGGAGAACCCCTCGTTCACGTTGCGCTCCGCGAAGCCGGGCTCCATCTTGAGAGAATCCATGGCACCGCGCAAATCTTTGACCCATTCGCGCAGGGCAGGCGCTTTGCCATCGAGGGCAGTCTTTGCCGAACGCAGGAAGTTTGTCACGCTCACGCCGGGCACCTCAACGGGGTACTGCATTGCGAGGAAGAGCCCGGCTTTTGCGCGCTCATCCACACTCATCTCGAGAACATTCTCGCCATCCAGGTCGATGGAGCCCTCGGTGACGTCATAGCGGGGGTGACCCGCAATGGTGTACGCGAGTGTGGACTTACCGGAACCATTAGGTCCCATGATGGCGTGGGTATGACCCTGCTCCAGAACGAGGTCAACGCCCTTGAGGATTTCGACAGGACCCGCTTCGGTCTCAATAGAAACATGGAGGTTAGAGATTGTGAGAGTACTCATGGCTGTCCTTACGCGTCTTCGTCAATGGTCATGGGGGTGGGGTCAATGTAAACCTCACCGTCGGTGATGGTCACCGGGTACACCGGGACCGGTTCAAATGCTGGAAAGTTCTGAGGTTTACCTGTTGCGAGAGCAAACTTTGAGCCGTGAGCCCAACACTCCAGACTGTCGTCCTCCACGAAGCCTTCAGAGAGGGATATCTCGCCGTGACTGCAGGTGTCTCCAATGGCGTGGATGTCTCCTGCAGAATCCTTTACCAAAGCAATAGGCACTCCATCAATTGTCACTTTGACGGCGCTGGAGACGCTCAGGTCATTTACACCGCACACCTTAACTGCAGCCATCTATCCCTCCACCGTGTGTGACAGCTTCTGTTGGAACTTATCCGTGAGTTCCGCGACAAGCGCTGGGTCGTTGATTTTCGAGACGACATCGACGAGGAAGCCCATCACGACTAGTCGCCGGGCATCCAGCTCTTCAATTCCCCGGGACTGGAGGTAAAACAGCTGCTCGTCATCAAAACGTCCGGTGGCGCTAGCGTGGCCGGCACCGGCTATGTCGCCTGTCTTAATTTCGAGGTTGGGAATCGAGTCCGCCCTGGTTCCATCGCTCAGAACAAGGTTGCGGTTCTGCTCATAGGAGTCTGTGCCGACTGCATCTGCACCGATCAGAACATCTCCCACCCACACTGTTCGAGCACCTTTACCGTGCAGCGCACCCTTGTAGGTCACTCGCGACAACGTCTGAGGGCCCTGGTGGTGGACGTACACGCGGTGTTCGAGGTGCTGAGTAGCGTCAGCAAAATACGCTCCCCAGAGGTGCCCCGCTGCTCCAGATCCCACCAGTTGGGTCGAAGGGTTAACGATCACCACGTCACCTCCCAGGCTCACGACAATGTGCGTGAAGCTCGCATCCTTTGCCACCGTTGCGAAGTGCGCACCGTACTGAATGGCCCCTGGCGCCCAATCTTGTACAAACACCACCTGGACTGAGGAGCCCTCTTGGATATCGAACTCAACATTCTCGGCCAGAAGAGCATCCCCCGCTGACTCCATGATTAGCGTCGCGTGAGTGTTGGGGTGTACCCGAACAATTGTATGAGCCGCCCGAGGATGAGGGCCCAGTGTGGAGCGTCCGAGACCAAGTGGCTCGGCGTGCTCCCCCGAGATCTCCACGAGCAAAACCTCGCTGGTGCTTGACCACGCATTCGCGGCTGCACGGTCCTCAGGAAGACCAGCCACACCTCGAGGGGCTTCCTCTGGTTTCACCCAGGAAGCAGAGAAGCCCTCGGCGCTGCTGGTGGAGATTTCGTAGCGTCCGCCATCGAGCTTTCCCTCAAGGAGCGGGGCCAGTTTTTCTACAGGGCTGAGCTTCCATTCAGGTTCTCGTCCGGTGACGTCTGCGTAATCCTCGATGTTTCCGGACGCAAATCGCTCCGATCTGGTCTGAACGGGAACATCACTGCCCACACGTGTGTCGTGCGGTACAAGCGTTGCTCGTCCGCTGGTGTTCTGTGTGCTCATTTAGCCGACTGAGCCTTCCATATTCATTTCGATGAGCTTGTTCAACTCGAGTGCGTACTCCATGGGCAGTTCTCGAGCAATCGGTTCGATGAATCCACGCACAATCATGGCCATCGCTTCATCTTCTGCCAGTCCCCTGCTCTGCAGGTAGAAAAGCTGCTCTTCGCTGACCTTCGAGACTGTTGCTTCGTGACCGAGCTGAACATCATCAACACGAATGTCAATCGCCGGGTAGGTGTCACTGCGGGAAATGGTGTCGACAAGCAGCGCGTCACAGCGAACAGTGTTGGCGGAGTGGTGAGCATTTTCATCCACCCGAACCTCACCTCGATATCCGGCCCGACCGCCACCTCTCGCAATCGACTTCGACACAATCGACGACGTGGTGTGAGGCGCCATGTGAATCATCTTGGCCCCGGCATCCTGGTGCTGGCCAGGACCAGCGAACGCCACCGAGAGAGTTTCACCCTTCGCGCGCTCCCCGACCAGGAAGACCGAAGGGTACTTCATGGTGACTTTGGAGCCGAGGTTTCCGTCGATCCACTCCATGGTTGCACCCTCATGAGCGATAGCCCTCTTGGTGACCAGGTTGTAGACGTTGTTGGACCAGTTTTGGATTGTCGTATAGCGAACCCGAGCATTCTTCTTCACGATGATTTCCACGACCGCCGAGTGGAGCGAGTCTGAGGAATAGATGGGGGCCGTGCAGCCCTCGATGTAGTGGACGTAGCTTCCCTCGTCGGCAATGATCAATGTTCTTTCGAACTGACCCATGTTTTCCGTATTGATACGGAAATATGCCTGCAGAGGGATTTCGACGTGCACTCCGGGGGGTACGTATACAAACGATCCGCCCGACCATACTGCGGTGTTCAGTGCGGCAAACTTGTTGTCGCCCGAGGGAATCACGGTTCCGAAGTACTCAGTGAAGAATTCGGGGTGCTCCTTTAGTGCGGTGTCGGTGTCCAGGAATAAGACGCCCTGCTCCTCCAGATCCTCACGTATCTGGTGGTACACAACCTCTGACTCGTACTGAGCGGCAACTCCGGCTACGAGTCGAGAGCGCTCTGCCTCGGGAATTCCCAGGCGTTCGTAGGTGTTCTTGATCTCCTCAGGGAGCTCTTCCCATGTGGTTGCTTGGCGCTCCGTGGAACGTACGAAGTATTTGATGTTGTCAAAGTCAATGCCGGAGAGGTCAGCACCAAAGTTCGGCATCGGCTTCTTGCCGAAAAGTTGAAGACCTTTGAGGCGAGTTTTCAACATCCATTCCGGCTCATTTTTCAGGGCAGAAATCTCACGAACAACGTCTTCGGAAAGGCCACGCTTAGCGAGCGCACCAGCAGAGTCGGCATCGTGCCAACCAAATTCATAATTACCCAGGCTCTCAAGCTCCGGGCGGTCGAGAAGTACATCGGACATTCGTGCTTCCTCCTCATTGTGCGATGGGCGGGGTCTTGTTTTCCAAGGAGCTCATCAGGCTGAGCCACGTAGACTTAGTGCTACATCGATACAGTGCCGTAACCCCACCAGATAAGCATCAGCGCTTGTGCGTGGATGGTCAGTCTATCTGTTTGTATCTCTCTCGTGAAGGTGTGAGCCCGTGAAAACCCTGTGGAATTGGCTTCCAAGCGCCACTGACCGTCGTGTGCGCATTGCCGCCTGGGCTTCTCTCATCAGCCAGATCCTCATCATTGGCACCGGTGGGGCCGTCCGACTCACCGCCTCAGGTTTGGGGTGCCCCACTTGGCCTCGGTGCACCGAAGACTCCTTCGTTACCACGGCGGAGATGGGCTTTCACGGAATCATCGAGTTTGGCAATCGGCTCCTGACTTTCGTACTCATCATCATCGCCATCGTGATGTTCGCTTTCGTTCTGCGAATGCGCAAAGAACGGCCCGAGCTCTTTCGCCTGTCGTTAGGCCTTGGTCTAGGAATTCCTGGTCAGGCGGTTATTGGCGGTGTCACGGTCCTAACAGACCTCAATCCTTATGTTGTGGGTCTCCATTACCTCCTTTCGGCAATTCTCGTGGGATTCGCGGCAGTGCTTCTCTACCGCGTTCGCAGCGGACCGCGTCGGAGCGGATGGGGCGTGCCGGGTGCTGTGCGAGCCTTGAGCGCCACTCTCCTCGCTGTACTGGGACTCTCTGTTGTCATGGGGATTCTCACCACCGGATCCGGACCGCATGCAGGAGACGCGGGCGCGGCGAGAAACGGCTTGGACTCCTGGTTGCTTCAACATTTCCACGCCTGGCCCTCCTATATTGTCCTGGGGCTGGTCGTGACACTCACTGCGCTTGCGTGGTTTGCAGGTGTGGGGTCGCAGGGCTTCCGCAGGGTAATAACCGGCTCGCTGGTCGTCACCAGCGTTCAAATAGCTGTGGGCCTCTACCAGGCGAATTACGGTCTACCTGTTCTTGCCGTGGGAATCCACATGGTCTTGGCTGCGGTACTTGTCGCGTTCGTCGTGACCGCACTTCTCGCTCAGCGCGAACCGCTTACAGCGGAAGAAGCGGGTCAATCCCGACCGCGAGGAAGAGTAGCGTCAAGTAGCTAATGCTGGAGTGAAACACCTTCATGGGGGCAAGTTCGCCACCTCGGAGGGAACGCTGATATAGGCGGTGAGACTCGAAGACGAACCACCCTCCTGCTCCTAGCGCGACGACGGAGTAGAGCAGTCCCATCGGAGCGGCGGGAATCAGCAACAGCGATGCCGCGACGGTAGCCCATGCGTACAAGATGACCTGCAGTCCCACGACAGGTGCCTCACGGACCACAGCAAGCATGGGCACGTCAACCCGCGCGTAGTCCTCTCGATACTTCATCGAGAGAGGCCAGTAGTGGGGCGGCGTCCACAGGAACACCACGAGGAACAGAATCCAAGCTTCTAAGCTCAGTGAACCGGTGACAGCCGCCCAACCAATGAGTACTGGAAAACATCCGGCGATTCCTCCCCAGATGATGTTCTGCTCACTCCGCCTCTTGAGCCAGAGTGTATAGACGAAGACATAGAAGAGAATTGCAGCCAGCGAGAGCCCAGCGGCAAGAGGAGTCGTGAAAACCCAGAGCCACGCGACAGACAGCACTCCCAGGACACTGGCAAAAACGAGAGCCGATCGTCCAGAAATATCCCCCGTCACCAGAGGTCTTGCGCTGGTGCGACCCATGTGAACATCAATGTCGCGATCGATGAACATGTTGTAGGCATTGGCGCTGCCCGCACTGAGGGCGCCTCCGACAACAGTGGCGACCACTAGCCAGAGGCTCGGTATGCCACGTTCCGCCAGCACCATAACGGGGATGGTGGTCACCAAGAGCAGTTCGATGACCCGGGGCTTCGTGAGCGCAACGTAGGCGCGAACCACGGTCCGAAGACTCCGTGGACGCACGGGAGCACCGAGAGAAGAAGTCATGACGGGAAGAATCCTTAGGGTAACGCGACAGCCTCAGTCTAGGGAGAAAAGCCTCTAAAGAGCTGAGTGCGTCACGGCCCAGGTGGAGAATTGCCCCTGGATATACTGGGTTGTGACGGGCCTCAATCGGTGCCCCAGATAGCGGAATGTCCAAAGGATGGCCCTCCCACATGGGATCAGTGTTTAGCGAAGTTGACAGAGAAGCCGTAGATATCGCGAGAGTGTTGGCCGCTGACGCTGTGGAGAAAGCCGGCCATGGACACCCTGGCACCGCAATAAGCCTCGCGCCAGTGGCCTACCTGCTCTATCAAAAAGTGATGAAGCTCGACCCGACGGACCCTCACTGGATAGGCCGCGACCGGTTCATCCTGTCCGCGGGGCACTCTTCTTTGACGCAGTATGTTCAGCTCTTCCTGGGCGGCATGGGGCTCGAGCTCGATGACATCAAGGCTCTCCGGACCTGGGGGTCACTGACGCCAGGCCACCCCGAATTTGGTCACACCGACCATGTGGAGATTACGACAGGCCCCTTGGGGCAAGGCATTGCTTCCGCCACCGGATTTGCCTACGCGCAACGTTTTGAGCGGGGGCTGTTTGACCCCGATGCGGCTCCCGGAGAGTCCCCCTTTGACCACCACGTGTTTGTCATTGCTGGTGACGGTGACCTGCAAGAGGGCGTCTCCGCGGAGGCGGCGTCCTTGGCTGGACATCAAGAGTTGGGAAATTTGGTTGTTCTCTACGACGCCAACCAAATCTCTATCGAGGATGACGTCGACATCGCGTTCAGTGAGGACGTGGCTCTCCGCTACGAGTCCTATGGGTGGCACGTCCAGACGGTGGATTTCGGCGAAGCGGATGGTTACACGGAGGACGTGGACGCCTTGTTGGGAGCCATCTCGTCCGCCAAAGCTGAGACGGGTCGACCCTCGTTGATCGTGATCAAGACCATCATCGGGTGGCCCTCCCCCACCAAACAAAACACCGGCAAGATTCACGGCTCCGCACTGGGAGCGGACGAACTAAAGGCACTCAAAACAGAACTGGGGATGGATCCGGACGCCACATTTGTCGTCCCACCCCATGTTCTCGAGCACACTCGATCCTTGCGTGAGCGGGCTCACATTGTGCGGCACGCGTGGGACGAAAAATTCGACTCCTGGGGTAGCGCCAACCCCGACAAGAAAGCGCTGTTGGATCGTCTCCTGAGCAAGTCATTGCCTGACCTGGAAGGGCTGCTTCCGACCTTTGAAGGTGCAGAGACTATGGCAACGAGAGCGGCCTCGGGACAGGTCATTAATGCTCTTGCCGCCGCCCTGCCAGAACTCTGGGGAGGATCGGCTGACCTTGCGGATTCGAACCTCACGACAATCAAAGGACGGCCTTCTTTTGCGCCGGAGCGTCGCTCCACCAAGGAATGGTCGGCAAACCCCTACGGCTCTGTCCTGCACTTTGGCATCCGGGAACACGCGATGGGGGCGATCCTGAATGGGATTGCGCTGCATGGCCCAACTCGGCCCTTCGGCGGTACCTTCCTGATCTTCAGCGACTACATGCGCCCTGCAGTGCGCCTCGCTGCTCTGATGGGTGTGCCTGTCATCTACGTCTGGACACACGATTCGATTGGTTTGGGAGAGGATGGCCCCACCCACCAGCCCGTGGAACAGTTGGCAACGCTGCGGGCCATTCCCGGGTTGGACATCGTTCGACCTGCGGATGCGCATGAAACTGCCTGGGCCTGGAAGACGATGATTGAGCGCACTAGCAACCCTGCGGGTATCGCTCTCACGCGCCAAGGCATACCCGTTCTTGCGCGCGGAGAGGACGAAGCGACCCCGTCAACACTTGCCCATGCGCGCCACACCGCCCGTGGTGGATACGTCTTAGCCGAAGCAGACGGTGAGCTCTCCGTGATCCTCATCGCTACAGGCTCCGAGGTGGCAATTGCGCTGAAAGCGCGAGAGTCTCTCCAAGCGGAGGGCGTTGGCACTCGCGTCGTCTCGATGCCCTGCGTGGAGTGGTTTGACGAGCAAGAACAGGGCTACCGAGAGACCGTGTTGCCTGCTTCGGTGCGGGCGCGCGTATCCATCGAAGCTGGAATTGCTCAATGTTGGCATCGCTTTGTCGGTGAGTCGGGGCGCACAGTATCGCTCGAGCATTTCGGGGCTTCTGCTGACTATCAGAAGCTTTATGAAGAGTTTGGTTTGACAGCTGAGGCTGTTGTGTCAGCCGCTCACGAATCTCTTGCACTCAACGGAAAGTAGAGCGATGACAACGTCACCCAGTGCCAAACTCAGTGAAGTCGGAGTCAGCATTTGGCTCGATGATCTGTCTAAAGATCGACTGACATCAGGTTCTCTCCGCAGTCTGATCGAAAACCACAATGTCGTAGGGGTGACCAGTAATCCCACCATATTCGCGGGAGCCGTAGCAGGCAGTGACTCTTACACAGAGGATCTGGTCCGCATGGCACACGCTGGTGCCACTGCCGAAGAAGCCGTTTTCGAGGTGATGATTGCCGACATCCAGGGGGCCTGTGACGTACTTCGCCCTGTGTTTGACTCAACATCAGGACAAGATGGGCGGGTATCCCTGGAGGTCTCTCCGCTACTAGCCCACGACACGGCGGGGACGATAGCGCAGGCTCAGGAGCTCTGGGGCCGCGTTGACCGCCCCAACCTGATGATCAAAATTCCCGCCACTAAGGCCGGCCTGCCGGCAATCACCGAGGTAATCGGTCAGGGGATTTCTGTCAATGTGACCCTCATTTTCAGCCTCGAGCGTTATGCAGAGGTCATCGACGCGTACTTCAGCGGTATCGAGAAAGCGTTGAACAACGGCATCGATATTTCCGTCATTCGCTCAGTTGCCTCGTTCTTCGTGTCACGCGTCGACAGCGCTGTGGATGCTCGTCTTGACGCCGATGGTGGGGAGGCTGCCAGTGCTCTGCGCTCTCTCGCAGCTGTGGCCAACGCCCGGCTCGCCTATGAGTTGTTTCAAGTGGAGCACTCCGACGACCGAGCGAAGTCTCTGCTTGCGAAGGGGATGCGCCATCAAAGACCACTGTGGGCATCGACAGGGGTCAAAGATCCCGCCCTGCCTCCCGCCTACTACGTGACCGAACTGGCGGTGTTCAACGTGGTGAACACTATGCCGGAGAAGACACTTCTTGCCTTGGAGTCTGAGGGGTCAGTAGAGGGTGATCGGGTTACTGGTCATTTTGAGGCGGCTCGAGAGACGTTAGGCGCCTTGGAGGGACTCGGAATTTCACTCTCCCAGGTCACCGATGACTTGGAAGCGGATGGCGTTGCCAAGTTTGTCCAGTCCTGGCGCGAGCTCCTGGACACTGTTGCATCTGCCATGGGTTCGGCTCAATGACCTTGACGCTCACAGTGCGTGCTCCTCTTGATCACGCTACTGCCGAGCGCAGGCGCGCGCTCGCCGGATCAGGATTTATCGAGTCCCTGGTGAATCGTGACTCCAGCCTCTGGGGCCAGGAGGCACAGGCTGAGGCCTCGATTCGACTGGGATGGACTGCTCCCCCCAGGTCATGGATTCCTCTCGCACGGGAGTTGATGGCTCTGCGTGAGGAGCTCACCGGGCGGAGTATCAATCGTGTGGTGCTCTGTGGCATGGGCGGGTCTTCACTGGGCCCAGAGGTGATGGCAGCTTCGGCGTCCATCCCCTTGACAGTGATCGACGCTACTCACCCCGACGAAGTTGGACCTGAGCTGGCCAAGGACCTCTCGGGAACTGCCGTGGTGGTGTCCTCAAAATCAGGCGGAACTGTCGAAACTGACTCCCAGAGACGTGCATTTGAGGCCGCGTTGGTGAGCCAGGGGCTCAACCCTGTTGATCACATCGTTATTGTGACCGACCCAGGGTCTCCGCTTCATCATGCCTCCCACGAGGCGGGCTATCGAGTTTTTGAAGGCGATGCGACGATTGGAGGACGATTTTCAGCGATCTCGCCCTTTGGTCTTGTCCCCATGGGGTTGGCGGGCATGGATCTGCTTGCGTTCCTGGAGGATGCGAGTGCCGGCTACGAAGCGTGCTTGGGACGCGGAGAGGACAATCCTGCGCTGCGGCTTGGCGTCGCACTGGCACATGGTCATCCCACTATCAACAAGGTTCTCTATCGCGAGGACCCCTCGCACCCGGGACTCGGTGATTGGGTGGAGCAGCTCGTTGCAGAGTCAACAGGCAAGGACGGAAAAGGAATTCTTCCGGTCGTGGGGACAAGCCTCGACGCGCTTCCCGACGCGCTCTCTGTGGGACCTCTGGGCTCAGAGTCCGATATCGAGATTTCTGGGAGCCTGGCCGAGCACATGCTTCTCTGGGAGTATGCGACGGCCGTGGCGTGCGCAGAGATCGGAGTTAATCCTTTCGACCAACCGAATGTTGAAAGCGCCAAGATAGCGGCTCGCGAATTGCTCGAGTCGACCAGTGTTGCCTCCCGTGATGAGGACGAGTTTGATGGTTTCTCGGTCTTTGCGAAGCCTCCACTCCCGGCTCTCGAAAGCCTCTCCGAGTTGCCTGAGCTCCTGGGCCAACTCGCGGGGAAGCACGGGTACATCGCTTTGTGTGTTTTTGCACCCAGGACGTCACAGTCGCTATGGCGCGAGGTTGGTCACAGCATTGAACGGACCACGGGCCGCCCGGTGACCATTGGGTTTGGTCCTCGATTCCTTCACTCCACCGGGCAGCTTCACAAAGGCGGAGCACCCGAGGGAGTTTTCCTGCAGATTATTGCGACGCCACACACCGAGGTTGGGATTCCAGGCCGTGATTTTGGGTTTTCAGAGCTTCTGCTCTCCCAAGCCCACGGTGACGCACGTGTGCTCGTTGGCACGGGGCAACCAGTCATCAGTATGACCGGCTCACCGGAACATGTCGCCCGGTTGGTCGAAGCGCTCAGACCTTAGAGCCGACCCTTTTTCTGGCGCAATCTGGTCAAAGCGTCTTCAAGGATCTGCTTGGCCTCTTTGTCGGTCCTGCGCTCTTTCACGTAGGCAAGGTGGGTCTTATAGGGCTCGTTGACCGGGAGCTCTGGCGGATTATCTTTGTCGCGACCCGCGGGCAAACCTGTAGTGGGCGAATCAATGATCTCGGGGATCTCTTCTGGCTCAATGTGCGCAGAGAAGTACCGGACCGTCTCGTTTCCCATCGCATCCCAGTAGGACACTGCGATTCGATCTGCCTGGATGCCACGATCCTGCTCTCCCATAGGGCCTGAGCCCACACGGGTACCTCTAATTGCGCTGCCTCCAGATGCCACGAATAACCCCTCTTAGATATCGAATCGCGTGAAAAGACCAAGGACAATAATGCTGGACACCCACACCAGGGCAATCACTACCGTGATTCGATTGAGGTTGCGCTCGGCAACGCCAGAGGACCCAAGATTGGAGGTCACTCCCCCACCAAACATGTCAGAAAGACCTCCACCACGTCCACGGTGGAGAAGAATCATCAGGGTTAACAGGATGCTCGTCAGCGCCAACAAGACCAAAAACACTACGCGCAGAATTTCCACACTAACCTCCCAAAGCCCTCACCACTATAGACGGTGCCGGCCATTTCCTAGTCAACACTCACATGGTGAGGAAACCTGGCAATGGCAACAAACTCGTCGACATCGAGGCTGGCTCCTCCGACAAGTGCGCCATCAATGTTCTCCCGTTTCATGAAACCCGCAATGTTGCCTGACTTGACGGAGCCACCATAAAGAATTCGGGTGCTCTGCGCTGCCTCCTCGCCATGAAGTGAGCGAATCGTCTCCCTGAGGGTTTTGCACACCTCTTCAGCTTGATCGGGTGTTGCAGCTTGCCCGCTGCCGATCGCCCAGACGGGTTCATAAGCGATGACCATTTCAGCTCCCTTTTTTACGGAGGAAAGGACCGCAGTGAGCTGGTCAACGGGAACTTTGCTGGCGCCGTACTGTTCAAGATCTTCCGCAGTTTCGCCCACACAAAGAATGGGAACCAGGTGGTTACGCAAGGCTGCCTGCACCTTACTGGTGCACACTTCATCATCCTCATGATGGTCCGCGCGGCGCTCCGAGTGTCCCACGATCACGTACTGGCAGTCGAGAGCTTTCAGGAAGACCCCTGATACATCCCCAGTGTGGGCACCCTCGTCATGCATGGACACATCCTGTGCGCCCAGCTGCAACGGCAGGTCATCAG
>CAZPBS010000030.1:0-14367 GCA_964584925.1 uncultured Microbacteriaceae bacterium | reverse complement strand
ATGTGGGCCACCGCTGGCTCGATATCAGAAATTGGAAAGGCAACCTCAAGAACTCAGGGTTCCTTCCCGAAGAGCGTGCCTACTTTGATACGTGGATTGGTCACGAAGATTCTGAGGACTACAATACCGGCCGAAGCGGTCGGTTTGTCGACGTGGGTCGCAAGGTCCACGGCGAAGTAGAGGGCCCCTACAGCTGGTGGAGCTGGAGAGGTAAAGCGTTCGACAACGACACGGGCTGGAGAATTGACTACCACTTGGCTAACGCTCCGTTAGCGCCTGCGGTTCGTGACTACCGCATCGATCGAGCTCCCAGCTACGACACGAGGTGGGCAGATCATGCCCCCGTCATCGCGGACTACGACATCTAGTCCGTTACGCTAACTACCCATGACCACTCCCCGGCTGTTCTCTGGTATGCAGCCTTCAGCAGATTCCCTGCATTTTGGAAACTTGGCGGGTGCTCTCCTTCAGTGGGTTGAGATGCAAAACACCCACGACGCGGTGTTCTGTGTCGTGGATCTCCATGCCATCACCGTTCCTCAAGACCCCGCAACACTTGCGGCCACCACCCGAAAAACGGCTGCGCAATTTATAGCCTGCGGAATTGACCCCCGGAAATCGACGGTCTTTGTACAATCCCATGTTCCGGCACATTCTGAACTCGGCTGGATTCTGAACACGGTCACAAGCTTCGGTGAAGCAAGCCGGATGACCCAGTTCAAAGACAAGTCTCAGAAGCAGGGTTCCGATAACGCCACCGTAGGGCTCTTCACCTACCCCATCCTCCAAGCAGCGGACATCCTTCTCTATGACGCCACCGTGGTGCCAGTGGGCGAAGATCAGCGCCAACACATTGAATTAACCCGCAACATCGCTGAACGCTTCAACCAGCGATTCGGCGACACTTTTGTGGTGCCCGAGGTGAAAATTATAGACGCGGTGGCAAAGATTTATGATTTACAAAACCCAGAGTCAAAAATGTCCAAGTCTGGAGAATCACCCCAGGGAATTTTGTGGCTTCTCGATGAACCAAAAACTGTAGCCAAGAAAATTAAGTCTGCAATGACCGACAGTTCTAGCGAAATCGTCTTCGATATCGATCGTAAGCCCGGAGTATCCAATCTGCTCGCCATTGCTTCCATAGCGACTGGGAAAGCCGTGAAGGTTCTGGAGAAAGAATTTCAAGGCTTGGGATACGGGGACTTCAAGTCATCTGTCGCCGAAGCTGTCGTAGCTTTCCTGGAGCCAATACGGAACACAACGCACGAACTGTTGGCAGACCCTGCAGAACTGGACCGCATTCTTGCACAGGGAGCTGAGAAAGCTGAGGTGGTTGCGGAGACCATGCTCGGAAAAGTCCATAGTCGGCTTGGGCTTCTCGGAAGAACCAAACGATGACGAAACCAGTCTCAGGTCGACTGCTCGTGACGGGAGCCGCCGGATTTATCGGGTATGCCGTTACTCGACTGGCCCACAATGAAGGTTTTCAGGTTACGGCTCTCGATTCCCGCCTTGGCGGACTCTACCCCAGCGCTGAAAAGGAGTCACGGTGGGAAAGCCTTCATGGTCTTGAGGGAATAAGGTTCCTAGACGACGATCTTCGAACAATCGATTGGGAGAATCAAGATCTTGAATTTGATTATGTAATCAACCTTGCTGCCATGCCTGGTCTTCGTCTGAGCTGGGAAGACTACGAACTGTACCGAAGCTGCAACCTTGATGCCGTTGAGAGACTCGCGAGGGCCTCAATCAAATGGCCGGTCAAGAAGTTCATCCAGATTTCGACTTCCTCCGTGTATGGAAAGAACGCAGTCGGTGATGAAACACAGCCCACCAGGCCTACCTCGCCCTATGGAGTCACGAAGTTGGCCGCAGAAAACTTACTGTTTTCATATTCCGACTCTTTTCAAATTCCTCTCACGGTGCTTAGGTATTTCTCTGTATACGGCCCCGGCCAAAGGCCAGACATGGCCTATCGGAAATTCATTGAAAGCGCGTTGCTCGGGGATCCCCTGACTGTTTACGGAGACGGCACTCAGTCTCGAACGAATACGTACGTTAGCGATGTAGCGAGAGTTACGGTGAATTCTCTAGCCGCCGCCAAAGAAGGTGAAATCTATAACATTTGCGGTAATGAGGAACGATCTGTGGTTGAGGCTGTGCAGCTTATCAAGAACCTCACCGGGAGCACATCACCATTAGTTTTCGAGCCGAGAGTACGGGGTGATCAAGAACGCACGGCAGGAGACAATTCGAAAGCTAGAGATCATCTACTTTTTGAGTCCTCGCTATCTCTCGAGGAAGGATTGGCAATCCAGGTCAAGGAGACCCAAACGCGGTCGCACAAAGGGCAAAGACTATGATCATCTCGGTTTTGGGTTGTGGCTATCTGGGCGCAGTCCACGCTGCTTCCATGGCTGAGCTTGGTCACGAGGTCATCGGAGTCGATGTGGACCCTGTTCGCATCGACTCTCTCCAGAAAGGAATCACCCCCTTTCACGAGCCTGGTTTTGATGCTCTCCTGCAGAAGAACGCAGCTAGGCTCACGTTCACTACCGACATGGGAGCAGCGGCGGAGGCGACAGTGCACTTTGTTGCGGTAGGGACACCACAATCTGCTGATGGGTCAGCGGATTTGACATTCGTCAACGCTGCAATTGAGAACCTCATTCCCTACGTGACAGCAAGAGATCTTGTCGTCGGAAAGTCCACAGTGCCCGTCGGCACCGCAGAGAGGCTTTCCAAACTGGTGACACCGACCGGCGCAATTCTGATGTGGAATCCGGAGTTCCTCCGTGAAGGATCTGCGATTGAGGACACACTGGCGCCCGATCGTCTTGTCTACGGAGTTCCAGGTGATGACTCGGGTCACATGGCCACTGCACTTCTCGACGAGGTGTACGCCGGCATTCTCGCCAAAGATACACCGCGGTTGGTCATGAATTTCGCTACAGCGGAACTGGTGAAGGTCGCTGCGAACTCTTTCCTGGCAACGAAAATTTCCTTCATTAACGCCATGGCCGAGATTGCAGAGGTGACAGGGGCAAACGTCACTCAGCTCGCGGACGCGATTGGCTATGACCCAAGGATCGGTCGGCGATTCCTCAACGCTGGTATCGGCTTTGGCGGAGGGTGTCTGCCTAAGGACATCAGAGGATTTGTTGCCAGAGCCGAGGAGCTGGGGATCGGTGATGCTCTCTCCTTCCTAAAAGACGTCGACGACATAAACCTTCGACGCCGTTCACGGGTTGTGGATGTCCTCCGCGAAGAACTCGGATTCCTCAAGGGCAAGAAAGTCGCTGTCTGGGGAATCACCTTTAAGCCGGACTCCGATGACATTAGAGACTCCCCAGCACTAGATATTGCCGAATCTCTCGCGAGATCCGGAGCCGCAGTAGTTGCCGCTGACCCGGAGGGTTGGAAGCCAGCTGAAGAAAGAGTCAAGCGTGTTGGCGAGGAGGAAGCGTTCTCGATCACGCCTGATCACATAGAAGCTGCTCTGAACGCTGATGCTTTAGTAGTGGCGACAGAATGGAAGGTATTCCAGGAAGAGGATCCGGCGACCATCGGTGGTCTCATGGCAGACAAACTTGTGGTTGATGGCAGGAACTGCCTGGATTCAGAAGCGTGGAAAGCCGCTGGATTCCGCTACCGCGGAATGGGCCGGTCGTAGGAATTTAGTCGACCCAGTCGAACGTCCTGGTCACCGCTTTCTTCCACAAACGAAGCTTTTCCTCAGAGTCTACTTCCGACATCGTCGGTCTGAACCGCTTATCCTCGGCCCACTTCCCTCGCAATTCATCCAGGCCCGACCAAAAGCCCACAGCAAGTCCTGCTGCATATGCAGCACCCAGAGCTGTGGTCTCTGCAATCAGCGGTCTCACGACGGGGACGCCCAGAATGTTAGCTTGGAATTGCATCAACGTCTCGTTTTTCACCATGCCACCATCCACCTTCAATTCCGAGAGGTCTACTCCCGCATCGGCATTGACAGCATCGAGAACCTCGCGAGTTTGGAACGCCGTTGCCTCCAGCGCTGCCCGAGCTATGTGTCCTTTATTGATGAATCGCGTAAGACCCACAATGACACCCCTGGCATCCGAGCGCCAATAGGGGGCGAAGAGGCCTGAGAACGCAGGAACCAAGTAGCAACCGCCGTTATCAGGGACCGTTGCGGCAAGCGCCTCCACCTCCGCGGCATCCGAAATGATTCCCAGATTGTCTCGCAACCAATGCACTAGCGAGCCCGTGACCGCGATGGACCCCTCCAGTGCATAACGCGGGGCGTCCTCCCCCAGCTGGTAGGCAACTGTGGTGAGGAGCCCATTCTTCGACATCACGGGCGTGGCTCCAGTGTTGACGATGAGGAAATTGCCCGTTCCGTAAGTGTTCTTCGATTCGCCTTTCTCGAAGGCGGCCTGACCAAAGGTGGCAGCTTGCTGGTCACCGAGGATTCCTGCAATGGGAACTTCTCGAAGCAGGCTCGAAGAATGCGCATGACCAAAGACCTCTGAGGATGATCGAATCTCCGGCAGCAGAGACGCGGGAATGCCCCATGCGTCAAGGAGGTCCTGGTCCCAGCCACAGCTATTCAGGTCCATCAAGAGCGTCCGGGACGCATTGGTCACATCGGTGGCGTGGACACCGCCATTAACTCCGCCAGTAATGTTCCACAGCAGCCAGGTGTCGGGCGTTCCAAATGCGAGATCACCAGCTTCTGCAGCAGCTCTCGCGCCCTCGACGTTGTCGAGGATCCAGACAATCTTGCTGGCCGAGAAGTAGGTAGCAAGAGGCAATCCCGTCTTCGCTCGGGAGGCCTCACTCCCGAGCTTGTCTTCCATAGCATCGACAATGTCTTGCGTTCTGGTGTCTTGCCAGACCAGGGCGTTATGAATTGCTTCCCCGGTCATTCGATTCCACATAATCGTCGTCTCGCGCTGATTGGTAATGCCAATACCGGCGATATCGTGATGCGTGAGCTGAGCCCTGGAGAGCGCTTCTCCCATCACTTCGCAGGCATTTGTCCAGATTTCTTCCGGGGAATGCTCCACATATCCGGCCTGGGGAAAGATCTGCTCGTGTTCGCGCTGGCTGGATGCCACGATTGCTCCATCGTGCGAAAAGATGATCGCCCTGGAACTTGTTGTTCCCGAATCGAGCGCAATGATGTGGAGAGTCATTGTCGTCTCCTCATTCACTGGGGCTTCAATTTTCAGACAAAATCCGTATAGTGAAGCCTAGTAAATGTGCTCCGGGGTCAGTGAAACTCTGAGCCGGCGGTGACAGTCCGCGACCCGACTGCAAGTATTTGTTGGCGGTTGACTGGGTGAAACTCCCAGACCGACGGTTAAAGTCCGGATGGTAGGAGACGTGAACCGAGGTGGGAATTTCTCCACCCGTTTTTGTGTTGCCTTTCCCGGAGCGACCCACACAAGGGACCTGACCGGATGACCATAGCACCACCTTCACCCGCTTCCTACGAAGTGGCGATGAAACGCGCATTCGAGCTGGCACACAAAGGTCCCCGCACCGGTCCAAACCCCCAAGTGGGGTGTGTCCTGGTGGACCCCTCGAACACCATCGTCGCCGAGGGTTGGCATAAGGGCGCAGGCACCCCACACGCCGAAATCATGGCGCTTCAGAATCTCGCCCACTCAGGTCTCTCCGCCAAGGGCCTCACCGCCGTGGTGTCGCTCGAGCCCTGCGCCCACACCGGAAAGACTGGGCCATGCGCTCCAGCACTGATCGATGCCGGGGTCTCTCGCGTCGTGTTTGCGGTAGTGGATCCAGGTGCCGCGTCAAGAGGTGGAGCCAAACAGCTTCAATCCTCTGGCATCGATGTAATTCAGGGCGTCGAGGAAGCCGCCGGCACCGCACTAATCGAGCGGTGGCTTCATTCCGTCAACACCTCTCGTCCATGGGTGACACTGAAATGGGCCATGTCTCTCGATGGCCGGCTTGCTGCGGCTGATGGCACGAGCCAGTGGATCACGGGTGAGCAGACACGCGCGAAGGTTCATCGGGATCGTTCCGACCACGACGCCATCATTGTTGGCATCAACACCGTTCTTGTCGATAATCCCAGGCTGACCGCCAGGAACCCAGAGGGTGAGCTTTACCCTCATCAACCCCTGGCGATTGTGATGGGGCGACGCGAGGTGCCGCAGGATGCCCTGATCCGCGAACACCCTGGCGGGTTCGAGCACGTGCACGACCACGATGTTTCTGGTCTTCTCACATCACTCGGTGAACGAGACATCCGCAGTGTCTATGTCGAGGGAGGGGCGACGCTGGCCAGCGCCTTTCTTGCTCAGGGCGTGGTGGATGAACTGCACATCACCATGGGTCCCCTGTTTCTCGGAGGACCCAACCTCTCCGTGACTGATCTGGGGGTGTCGAGCATGAGAGACGCCCACCGACTCACCATTACTGACGTTCAGCGCTTCGGAGACGACATCGTCGTCACTGCCAGGCCACACGAAGAAGGGAGCCTCTGATGTTTACTGGGCTCATTGAAGAAATCGGAACCATTACTGCTCTCACTCCAAGCGGTGATGGAGCGGTTGTTGAAATCTCTGCCTCCATGGTGCTAATTGATGTATCCCACGGAGACTCGATTGCTATCAGCGGAGTCTGCCTCACAGTCGTTGACCACACTGAGTCGTCGTTTAGGGCAGATGTCATGAAGGAAACCTTGCTGAATTCAGCAGCTAGTGTGTGGGCACCTGGAGTTGCCGTCAATCTTGAACGTGCCGCGCGGGTCGGAGATCGCCTCGGCGGACACATTGTCCAGGGTCATGTCGATGCGACGACGACCGTGCTGGCGGTGACCCCGGGTGATCAGTGGAGTGTGCTGCGCTTTTCTCTGAACGCGAGCATCGCTCCTCTGGTTGCCCACAAAGGGTCGATCACTTTGGATGGCGTGTCCTTGACGGTGTCTGCGACTGACAGAGAATGGGCAGAAGTTTCGCTCATCCCGGAAACCCTCGCTGCGACGACGCTCGGGGGTGCTTCGGTGGGGGACCTGATGAGCGTCGAGACCGATATTGTGGCCCGTCACGTTCTGCGACTCCGGGAATTTGAGTCTGAGAGGGGGTCCTCATGAGCATTGGCACCATTCACGAGGCTCTCGAGCACCTTCGGCTCGGGCGGCCCATCATTGTTGTTGATGACGAGGCTAGAGAGAACGAGGGCGACCTCGTTCTCAGCGCCCAACTTGCCACTCCCGAATGGGTGGGATTCACCATTCGGCATTCGTCTGGGTACCTCTGTGCTCCTATGCCAGCGGAGAGGGCTATCGCGCTCAATCTGCCACCGATGGTGGAAGACAATGAGGACCCACGCAAGACCGCCTATACGGTGAGCGTTGACGCAGCAACTGGCATCACCACGGGCATTAGCGCTTCGGATAGGACACGGACGCTCAGGGTCCTTGCCGATCCAGGTTCCACCGCCTCCTCGCTCATTCGACCAGGGCACATCGTTCCTTTGAAAGCAGCTCCCGGCGGGGTCAAGGAGCGCCCGGGTCATACTGAGGCCGCGGTCGAACTTATGCAAATGGCAGGACTTGAGCCCGTTGCTGTCATTGGAGAGGTCGTTGGTGATGACGGTGAACTACTACGTTTACCGGATCTACTGGAGATGGGTGAACGAGAGCGCATCCCGGTTGTCACCATTGCGCAGCTGATGAAAGACATGGACGACAACCCCGATGGCATCGATATCCGAGTGCCTCGTCATCGTTCGGTGGCCGACCAACGCGTCATTTTTGAAGTGGAGACTCGTGTTCCGACCGAGCATGGAACCTTTGATCTTCGCGCGTATCGGGATCGTGCCACGGGGGCTGATCACATCGCCATCGTGTCGGGGGAACCCAGTGATGGCATGCTCGTGCGTCTTCACTCCGAGTGCCTCACCGGCGAAGCGATGGGCTCTCTGAAGTGTGAGTGCGGCCCGCAACTTCAGGCAGCCATGGAACGGATCAATGAGGAAGGCGGGATTGTCATATACCTTCGCGGGCATGAAGGTCGAGGGATTGGGTTAGTCAACAAACTTCGCGCCTACCGACTCCAAGAGTTGGGCCTTGACACTTTGGATGCGAACCTCGCTCTAGGACTACCTGCTGATGCAAGGGACTACGGCGCAGCCGCCGCCATCCTTGCCGATATGGGCGTGAAGTCTGTCCGGCTCCTCTCTAACAATCCAGAAAAACGCCGGCAACTCGAACAACACGATATTACGGTCGCCTCTCTCGAACCCTTGGTTGTGGGCGTTGGCGAAGTTAACGCCGCCTACCTCGAAGCAAAACGCGACCGCATGGGTCATCACCTTCCCGGTGAACTAGCAACCGGCGCCATCACCCTCCCGAAAGAAGGACTCGCACCATGAGCGGACACGGAGCACCCTCCATCAACCTGGCCGGCGCAGAAGGACTCAAAGTCACCATAGTCGCTGGAATGTGGCACGAGACGATCGCCGAAGCGCTCGTCGCTGGTGCCACACGTGTCCTCTCGCAAGCAGGTGTCACGAGCACCCTTATCCGGGTTCCAGGCTCATTTGAGCTTCCCGTTGTCGCTAAGGCAGCTCTGGAGAGCGGTGCAGACGCTGTGGTAGCACTGGGAGTCATCATCAGAGGCGGGACCCCCCATTTTGAGTACGTCTCCTCTGCGGCAACAACCGGCCTCACCGATGTTGCTCTCCAGACTGGCAAGCCAGTCGGTTTTGGTGTCTTGACCCTAGATGACGAAAAGCAGGGCCTGGATCGCGCAGGGTTGCCTGATTCCTCGGAGGACAAGGGCGCGGAGGCAGCTGAAGCGGCACTTCACACCGCTCTGCTCTTGAAGAGCCTCCCGTAGTGTGACGGGGACTCTCGAGCAATGACGTGATGGAGCGTTAACCTCCCAGCGAACATCCCCTCGAAACCTGACCTCGTGAGGGACACTCTTTAGTGAGCGAGGGGACGACGCGGATGAGTATGGGTTTCACATCACGGCGACGAGGCGTGAACTACCGAGACACCGACGATGGCTCTCCCAGGGCTACTTTCCGTCAGCTCCTACCTTTCCTTCTCGAGCACAGAAAAGTCTTGACCCTCGTCATCCTCTTGAGCACTGCCGGAGCCTTCACCAACTTGGCTCAACCACTTGTAGTCAGTCAGGTGATAACTGTCGTGGAAGCAGCTGAGCCCCTGGGTAAGCTGGTCTGGATCCTGGTCGCGCTGGTCCTCGTATCTTCCGGTCTGTCCGGTTTTCGCCACTATCTCCTTCAGCGGACAGGCGAGGGGGTTATTCTTTCCTCCCGCAAAGCTCTGGTCCGACGTATGCTCAATCTTCCGATATCCGAATTTGACCAACGTCGAACAGGTGATCTGGTATCTCGTGTTGGGAGTGACACCACACTCCTCCGAGCGGTTCTTACTCAAGGACTAGTCGAAGCTGTGGGTGGTGCACTGACTTTTGTCGGAGCAGTCGTCGCCATGATCTACCTTGATGCTTTTCTCTTCCTTCTGACGGCACTAGTCGTTGGTATTGCGGTGACTGCCGTGGTCACGCTGTCTCGACGGATTCGGGTCGCCAGCCGCAAAGCTCAGGACAAAGTAGGAGATCTGACCTCCAGCGTGGAGCGTGCGATTAGTGCTGTTCGCACCGTTCGCGCCGCCAACGCAACGGAGCGTGAGATTCGAAGCGTGGACAAGGATGCCGAAGGTGCGTGGAAGTTAGGCCTGGATGTCGCGAAGATTTCCGCTCTCGTTGTTCCGGTCTCCGGCATTGCTCTCCAGGTCGCATTCCTTGTGGTCTTGGGGGTAGGAGGCTTCAGAGTCGCCAATGGTTCCCTCCCTGTTGCCGACCTAGTGGCCTTCATCCTGTTCTTGTTCATGATGATCATGCCTCTGGGTCAAGCATTTGGAGCGATATCCTCAGTCAACCAGGCGCTGGGAGCTTTGGGGCGAATCCAGGAAATCATCACGTTGCCCACTGAAACCGCATCCGACGTTGTCAGCGAAGAAATCCCTTCCCCGCCGGCAGGTGTTTTCGCAATCGAGTTCGACCAGGTATCGTTTCGCTACCCCGAGGCTAGTCATAAGACAGAGGCCGAGAAAGTTCTGGCAGAGACCCTGGGCACCCACGACCTAGAGTCCTTGGCCACAGGTGAGATATCGTTGCCGGCTCATCGCGGGATTGTTCTCGATAGCGTGTCTTTTCAGATACCGCTGGGGAGCAACACCGCCATTGTGGGTCCTAGCGGCGCCGGCAAGAGCACTGTGCTCTCTTTACTCGAGCGCTTTTATGATCCACAGGCAGGAGCTATTCGGGTCCTAGGGCAGGACATCACAGGAGTATCCAGGAATTCGGTGCGGTCTCTCTTTGGCTACGTCGAACAAGACGCTCCCGTACTAGCGGGAACCATTCGAGACAACCTCCTGATTGGGTCTCCACATGCCACAGAGAAGAATCTCTTGGAAGTGCTAGATGAGGTCAATCTGACAGGAATTCTGGACCGAGACCCACTCGGCCTCGATGCTCAGGTGGGAGAGGGTGGTGTCCTTCTGTCTGGTGGCGAGCGACAGCGACTGGCCATCGCTCGAGCGCTCCTTCAAGAACCGCCAATTCTATTGCTCGATGAATCGACATCCTCACTCGATGGGCCTAACGAGTTACTCATGAAGACAGCTATTGACAAGGTGTCACGAAACAGGACGCTAATCGTTATTGCTCACCGTCTTGCCACCGTGGTGGACAGTGACCAGATTATTGTCATGCACGATGGCGCTGTCGAGGCAATCGGGACTCATGCCGATCTCTTGGAGGCTTCACCTCTCTACAGAGACCTCGCAATGCACCAACTTCTCATCTGACCAGGGTTGATTCCCTAACCAAAGGTAACGCCCGCTGCAGTCATTTCAGTCCTTGCACTGCTTTCCGTCTCCGGTGACACGGCGGCGACAAAATCATCGAGAACCCTTACCTCAAAACCCGCCTTCTTCGCGTCCAGGGCGCTCGCTCGCACACAATGGTCTGTAGCGATTCCTACCACGTCAATGTCGGTCACTCCATATTCGCTGAGGATTTCGACAACGGTGTCTCCGTTGTCGAGCGTGCCCTCAAACATGGAATAAGAAGGCATACCCTGACCTTTTTTGACGTGAAACGTTTGAGAGGGTAATGCCAAGTCCGTGTGATACTCAGCACCACTGGTTCCGGCAACACAGTGCACGGGCCAGGTGCTGACAAAATTGGGCTGAGCGCCGTCAGGAGCAAAATGGCCGCCGTTGTCGTTGTGACCATCGTGCCAATCTCTCGAAGCAATGATTACGTCATAGTCAGAGGCATTCCGAGAGAGATACACGCTAATGCCTCGGGCGACAGCACTCCCCCCAGCGACCCCTAACGAGCCGCCCTCGCAAAAATCGTTTTGCACATCGACCACCAACAAGGCTCGGGCCATAGACAACCACCTCCAGCTCTTGGTACTAAAAGTCTGCCAGGTTTGAGCCACAACGATAGACCTCGACGACCAGATCCTCGAGCAGTTGCCGTGCCCCATCGTCGACATTGCCCGTAGCGAAGAAAGCAAACACCAGATCGTCACCTTCCTCTGTAGTGACTAACCCCGCAAGCGACCTAGTGCCCTGAATGCTCCCCGTTTTCGCAGCGACTTTAGAGCGAACGACCGCATTGTCGCCGGTGAACCGATCATCAAGAGATCCGTCCACTCCGGCAATAGGTAGACCGCTCATGACGTCGCTTAGGGCGCTCGAACTTTGATACACCTGCTGAAGCAGGGAGGCCACAAACTGGGGAGTCACCTGGTTCGCTGAGGACAATCCTGAGGCATCGTCCATTGTCACCAGTGTTTTGTTCAGCTCTAGGTAGTCGAGAGGACGCAACAACGCCTCACCTACAGAATCTCCTGACCCTCCCAAACCCAGAGACAGAGATACCTGGCGCCCCAGCATCTCTGCAAGGGTGTTGTCACTTTCCTTCAACATATAGTGCACAAGTTCCGACACTGGTCTCGATGACACTGATGCCACGGAAACGGCACCAGCAGGAGTGGCCTCGTAGGAAACAGTCACAAACCCTGCCGAGTTTCCCGCTTGCCTCAACGCTGCGATGAATGCTCGCGTGGCCCGCTCTATCGGCTCATTGCTTCTTTGCCCCATGGGAGACATTGGACTGAAACGATCGCCGTCAATTTGCAGCGGTGTGATCCTCGATATGTACCCGTTTGTTCGAGCACTTGATGCCCACGCGGTGCGCCAGTTATCCTCTCCATCCCAGAGCGACACATCAACAATGAGAGTCCTGATGGAAACTTTCTCACCTTCAGGGCGAGCGCTCTCGAGGGTGGCCATGGTTTGTGCTGCGAGCTCGTCAATCTTTGCCGCACCGGCGTAAACACTGTCAGTGCTCTCTGGCGTGACACTCAGTGTCAGGTCGCCGCCTGCTTTTAGAACCAAGACTTCAGGATCATTGGTGACAAGTGTGGACGTCGAGAAAACAGTTTCCGGGCCTAGAGTCGCGATGGCTGCGACACCAGTGATGATCTTCTGAACGCTTGCTGGTGCCAGAGAACGGTCCTTGTTCCGGTGGAACAACACCTCCCCGGTGTCGGGGTCGAGAACAACTCCGGAGAATTGCCCCCATGCTGGGTCGTCCAGATTCTCCGAGACTGAACAGGTCGGAACACGAAGGGGGGCGAGGCTTGTGCGGGGTGTTACCCGGAGGCTACTGGATACCGCTTCGTCAACCGTTCGGGTCAAGGTATTTTCCATCGCCAACTCTGTGGACAAAGCGGAAGACTCAAATCCGAGACCAAAGGACGCTGCCGACCCGAGGAGAATCGCAATCCCCGTCGACAGTGTCACAACTATCTTTTTCTTCCCGCCATGAGGAGGATTCCGCGACATATACTCCAGACTACCGAGCTAAGAAGCCTGTTCCACAGAACCCAAATCACGAAGAATCGTCCCCGACCACCAGCTGACATCATGCCGACGAACCTCGTCGCGCAGCGCATTCATTCTGCGTTGTTGCTCATCAGCGGGCATCATGGTCGCCTCTGACATGGCCGCTACCAACGCCTCCTTATCGGTCGGATCGGCAAGAATCGCTTCTCTCATGTGATCGGCGGCTCCGGTGAATGGGCTGAGAATAAGCACCCCGCTGGCACCGTTGCGACATGCGACAAACTCCTTCGCGACAAGGTTCATTCCATCGCGCAGCGAACTCACGACCATAACATCAGCAGCGACAAACAGTGCCAGCAACTCTTCTCGATCGAGGTTCATCGCGGAGTACATCACAGCACTGCGACCCGAGACTGTAGGGAATGCCTCATTGATGCGAGCAACAGTTGAATCGACGGCCTGACGGAGTTTTTGGTAGGACTCAACATTTTCACGGGAAGGGCTTCCAGCCTGGACCATCACCACCTCCTCAACTGACAGGGCTTCCGTCTTGAGGAGGTATTCAAAAGCTTCCAGACGCTCGACTATGCCCTTCGTGTAGTCAATGCGATCAACGCCGAGGAAAACAGTCTTCGGGTGACCCCACTCCTTTCGCAATTCACGAGCACGCTCGACGACCTCCTGGTCTCCTGCCGCATCAGATACGGCATCAAAATCGATAGAGATGGGATAGGTCGCAATGGTGGCGCGCGGTGTTCCGATCTCCACACGCGACTGTTCAAAATTTCGAGCATCAACTTCTCTCTGAAATCCAACGATGTCAGCCTGGTTCAAACTCGCCACGATGTCGGGATGGTTAGCCAAAGTGTGAAATCTTTCAGCCCGACAAAAGGGAATGTGATGAAAATAGCCAATTCGAACATTCGGCATGAGATCCCGCAATAGGCCCGGCACCAGCATCATCTGGTAATCGTGAACCCATACGATTCCGTCCTCATCAACCAAAGATGCCGTCCGCTCGGCAAACCGGCGATTCACGTCTCTATAGGCCGACCACCATTCTTTTTTCTGGTGAGCACCAACCCCCACATCGTGGAACAGTGGCCACAAAGTGCTGTTGGAATACCCTTCGTAATGAGCTTCCACAATCTCAGCTTCGAGAGCCACCGGAAACGACATTATTCCGGTGGCGTGAATCGGGTCTTCATTCGGTGAGCTGGTGCCATCCCAACCAACCCATGCAGCATTCCTTCCCTGCAGCGCGGGTGCAACAGCCGCGACGAGTCCACCAGGCGAGAGACTAGGGACTTTCGATCCTCGGTCGTTGACTGAGAAGGAAACGGGCAATCGATTAGACACCACGACCAGGGGAAAAGTCGCTGGAGTAGTTTCACTGGACACACTTCGGAGAGTAGCAGGGCCAACCCCAGCGCTCCCTTTTGCCCCTGAGGCTGGAC
>CAZPBS010000029.1:6497-14565 GCA_964584925.1 uncultured Microbacteriaceae bacterium | reverse complement strand
CAGAGGGCGACCTTGTTGTCGGTAAATCGACAGTTCCTGTCGGAACCGCAGAGCGTCTCTCAGCCAAGGTGACACCAACCAGGGCGCTCCTGATGTGGAACCCCGAGTTTCTGCGGGAAGGGTTCGCTGTGGAGGATACGCTCTCTCCCGACCGCCTTGTCTATGGGGTTCAAGAGGGCAAGGACGGTGACACAGCCACCGCAATTCTCGACGAGGTGTATGCCGGCATTCTTGCGAAGGACACCCCCAGACTGGTGATGAACTTCGCCACAGCCGAGCTTGTCAAAGTTGCTGCCAACTCTTTCCTCGCCACCAAGATTTCCTTCATCAACGCGATGGCCGAAATAGCAGACGTCACCGGCGCCAACGTCACCCAGCTCGCTGATGCCATCGGATATGACACCCGCATTGGCCGCCGATTCCTGAACGCTGGAATTGGTTTTGGTGGGGGGTGTCTCCCCAAAGACATCCGAGGTTTTGTTGCCAGAGCGGAAGAGCTCGGAGTGGGTGAAGCACTGTCGTTCCTGAAGGACGTCGATGACATCAACCTGCGCAGGCGTGCTCGCGTCGTGCATGTGCTCGCAGAGGAGCTCGGTGACCTCTCGGGCACAACCATCGCAGTGTGGGGAATCTCGTTCAAGCCGGATTCAGATGACATTCGTGACTCCCCGGCTCTCGACATCGCAGAATCACTCGCCAGAGCAGGTGCCACCGTCGTTTCTGCAGATCCTGAAGGTTGGAAGCCGGCACAGGCCCGCATTGAACGTGCAGGACTCTCTGCATCCCTCACCACCACCGACAATCACCACGCCGCGGTAAGGGGTGCGGATGCCCTTGTGGTTGCCACCGAGTGGAAAGTTTTCCAAGAGGAAGATGCCGCGACCATTGGTGCACTCATGGCCCAGAAACTCGTAGTCGATGGCAGGAACTGCCTCGATGCGAACGCCTGGAAAGCTGCCGGTTTCCGCTATCGCGGAATGGGTAGAGCCTAGGCCTCTAGTCGACCCAGTCAAAGGTCCTGGTAACGGCCTTCTTCCACAGGCGAAGTTTTTCCTCGCGTTCGTCCTCCGACATCGAGGGGACAAAGCGCTTGTCCTCGCTCCACTTGCCACGGAGCTCATCACGGTCTTTCCAGAAACCGACCGCAAGACCTGCCGCATATGCAGCACCTAGGGCTGTTGTCTCAGCCACCAGGGGCCTCACGACCGGAACACCCAAGATGTCTGCCTGGAATTGCATCAGGGTCTCGTTCTTCACCATGCCACCATCCACCTTGAGTTCCGTCAGATCAACTCCCGCATCAGCGTTCACCGCATCAAGAACTTCCCTTGTCTGGAAAGCAGTTGCTTCCAAAGCCGCTCGAGCTATGTGACCTTTGTTGATGAACCGGGTGAGCCCCACAATCACACCCCTCGCATCCGAGCGCCAGTAGGGAGCAAAGAGGCCTGAGAATGCGGGAACCACATAGCATCCGCCGTTATCGGGAACACTGGCGGCAAGCGCCTCCACCTCTTTGGCATCAGAAATAATCCCGAGGTTGTCCCGCAACCACTGGACTAGAGACCCTGTGACGGCGATAGAGCCCTCCAGGGCATAGCGAGGGGCTTCCTCACCCAACTGGTAGGCCACCGTGGTGAGAAGCCCGTTCTGCGACATCACGGGCTCTTCACCCGTGTTGACGATCAGGAAGTTTCCCGTGCCATAGGTGTTCTTGGATTCACCCTTGTCGAATGCAGCTTGGCCGAAGGTTGCGGCCTGCTGGTCTCCGAGGATTCCGGCGATGGGAACCTCGCGCAACAAGCTAGAGGAGTGGGCGTGCCCAAACACTTCCGAGGACGAGCGAATCTCGGGCAGGAGTGATGCAGGGATTCCCCACGCATCCAGAAGACCTTGGTCCCAGGTGCAGGTATGAAGGTCCATCAGGAGGGTTCGGGACGCATTGGTCACATCGGTAGCGTGCACTCCCCCATCGATTCCCCCTGTAAGGTTCCACAACAACCAGGTGTCAGGTGTCCCAAACGCAAGTTCTCCTGCTTCCGCGGCCGCTCTCGCACCCTCCACATGATCGAGAAGCCAGACAATCTTGCTGGCAGAGAAGTAGGTGGCAAGCGGGAGCCCAGTTTTCGCCCTTGACGCTTCACTTCCGAGAGACGTCTCCATCGCATCGACAATGTCTTGAGTTCTGGTGTCCTGCCACACCAGCGCGTTGTGGATTGCTTTCCCAGTTTTCCGGTTCCAGAGGATTGCGGTCTCGCGCTGGTTGGTAATTCCCATTCCGGCAATATCGTGACGAGTCAGTTGAGCCCTCGAGAGAGCCTCGCCCATAACCTCCCGGGCGTTGGTCCATATTTCTTCGGGTGAGTGCTCCACATATCCGGCCTGAGGGAAGATTTGCTCGTGTTCGCGCTGGCTGGAGGACACAATCTCGCCGTCATGCGAAACGATGATGGCTCTTGAGCTCGTTGTTCCGGAATCAATCGCCATGATGTGTGACGTCATTGTCATGTCCTCATTCCCTTGGGGGGCTTCAATTTTCAGCCAAAAACCGTATAGTGAACCTTAGTAAACGTGCTCCGGGGTCAGTGAAAATCTGAGCCGGCGGTGATAGTCCGCGACCCGACTGCAGAGCAATCTGTTGGCGGTTGACTGGGTGAAACTCCCAGACCGACGGTTAAAGTCCGGATGGTAGGAGACGTGAAACTGAGGTGGGGATTTTTCCCACCGCTTTTTGTGTTGCCTTTCCCGGAGCGACCCACACAAGGGACCAGACCGGATGACCATGGCCACCTCTTCACCCGCTGAGTATCAAGCGGCTATGAAGCGTGCCCTGGAGCTGGCCACAAGGGGTCCGCGCACAGGTCCAAACCCCCAAGTGGGCTGCGTCCTGCTGGATTCGTCTCACGCCATCGTCGCTGAGGGCTGGCATGAGGGCTCTGGAACCCCGCATGCAGAAATCATGGCGCTGGCGAACCTCGCTCACTCTGGTCTCTCCTCTCAAGGTCTGACTGCCGTGGTGACCCTGGAACCGTGCGCTCACACCGGCAAGACAGGTCCCTGTGCCGAGGCTCTGCTGAACGCCGACATTGCCCGGGTTGTTTATGCCGTCTCAGACCCTGGAGCCGCTTCGGGAGGCGGAGCCGAGCTTCTGAGCGCAGCCGGAGTAGAGGTGATCTCTGGTGTCGAGGCGTCATCAGGAGAAGCCCTGGTTGAGCGCTGGTTACACTCCGTCACAGCATCCCGTCCTTGGGTGACACTCAAGTGGGCGATGTCGCTCGATGGCCGGACTGCAGCCGCTGATGGCACGAGCCAGTGGATCACCGGAGAGGAAACACGGGCGAAAGTCCACCGTGATCGCTCCGAACACGACGCCATCATCGTGGGTATCAACACTGTGCTCGTGGACAATCCGCGTCTCACGGCCAGAACGCCCGAGGGTGATCTGTATCCTCACCAACCTCTCGCCATCGTGATGGGGCATCGGGATGTTCCCCAGGATGCCCTGATTCGGGAGCACCCCGGCGGCTTCGAACATGTGAATGACCACGATGTTCAGGCCCTACTAACCTCACTGGGTGAGCGAGACATCCGCAGCGTCTATGTCGAGGGTGGCGCAACACTGGCCAGTGCTTTCCTGGCAGAGGGCCTTGTGGATGAGCTCTACATCACGATGGGGCCGATGCTGCTCGGAGGGCCTAACCTCGCCATCACCGACCTCGGCGTATCAACAATGGCCGACGCCCACCACCTGTCCATTACCGACATCCAACGCTTGGGTGAGGACATTGTCCTCACCGCACGACCTCAACAGGAAGGGAGCCTCTGATGTTCACTGGGCTCATAGAAGAAATTGGCTCCATTACCTCCCTCGTGGACAGCGGTGATGGTGCAATCGTCGAGATTGCCGCTCGCACAGTGCTCGAGGATGTGTCCCACGGGGACTCCATCGCGATTAGTGGTGTGTGTTTGACAGTTATCGACTACACCTCCTCGTCTTTCCGCGCCGACGTCATGAAGGAGACTTTGCTGCACTCAGCTGCCAGCGCATGGAAGCCCGGTAAAAGAGTCAACCTGGAGCGCGCTGCCCGAGTCGGGGACCGACTAGGGGGCCATATTGTTCAAGGTCACGTGGACGCCGTTGCTGAGATCCTGGAGGTCCGGCCTGGAGACCAGTGGAGAGTCATTCGTTTCTCTCTGAGAGACGACATTGCTCCGCTCGTGGCACACAAGGGATCCATCACTCTCGATGGCGTCTCACTCACTGTCTCGGCGGTCGGGCGAGACTGGGCTGAGGTTTCGCTCATCCCAGAAACCTTGGTTGCCACCACACTTGGTGAGGCAGAGGTGGGGAATCTCATGAATGTCGAGACGGATGTGCTGGCCCGCCATGTCCTGCGCCTTCGAGAGTTCGCGATGGATGGAGCATCATCATGAGTATTGGCACCATCGAGGAGGCATTGGAGCACCTGCGTCTTGGTCGGCCCATCATCGTGGTCGATGACGAGGCTCGCGAGAACGAGGGTGACCTCGTTCTCAGTGCCCAGCTCGCCACCCCAGAATGGGTGGGGTTCACAATCCGGCATTCTTCAGGCTATTTGTGTGCACCAATGCCTGCCGATAAGGCTGTTACCCTCAACCTCCCGCCTATGGTGGCCGACAACGAGGATCCCCGTAAGACCGCGTACACGGTCAGTGTTGATGCAGCAACGGGAATCACCACCGGTATTAGCGCGTCCGATCGGACGCGCACACTCCGTGTCCTTGCTGACCCCGGCTCGACTCCTGCGTCCCTGATTCGACCTGGACACATTGTTCCGCTGAAGGCAGCCCCCGGTGGCGTGAAAGAACGCGCCGGCCACACCGAAGCCGCCGTAGAACTCATGCAACTGGCCGGGCTCGAACCCGTTGCCGTGATCGGTGAAGTTGTCGGTGACGATGGAGAACTACTTCGCCTCCCCCAACTCTTGGAGATGGGCGAGCGAGAGCGCATCCCTGTTGTCACCATTGCTCAGCTCATCAAAGAAATCGATGACAACCCCGATGGGGTTGATCTTCGAGTTCCTCGCCATCGTCCCGTGGCCGATCAGCGCGTGATCTTTGAAGTTGAGACTCGTGTTCCCACCGAACATGGAACGTTTGACCTTCGTGCTTATAGGGATCGCGCCACAGGAGCAGACCACATCGCCATTGTCTCGGGCGAGCCGCATGACGACATGCTGGTGCGTCTGCACTCAGAGTGCCTGACCGGCGAAGCTATGGGGTCACTCAAGTGTGAGTGTGGACCACAGCTCCAGGCTGCCATGGAGCGCATCAACGAAGAAGGTGGCATCGTCATCTACCTCCGCGGCCACGAAGGGCGAGGCATCGGACTCGTTAACAAACTCCGCGCCTACCGGCTTCAAGAGCTGGGGCTTGACACTCTGGACGCCAACCTCGCCTTGGGTCTCCCCGCAGACGCCAGAGACTACGGCGCTGCTGCAGCAATCCTTGCGGACATGGGGGTTGGCTCAGTGCGGCTGCTTTCAAACAATCCGGAGAAGCGCCGTCAGCTGGAACAGCACGGCATCACCGTCACCTCACTCGAACCTCTCGTGGTGGGAGTGGGAGAAGTCAACACTGCGTACCTCGAAGCAAAACGCGACCGTATGGGGCACCACCTACCGGGTGAGCTCGCCACCGGCGCAATCACCATCCCGAAAGAAGGACTAACGCCATGAGTGGTCACGGAGCACCCGCCATCAACCTCAGTGGAGCAGAAGGCCTCAAGGTGACCATCGTCGCCGGAATGTGGCACGAGACAATCGCAGAAGCCTTGGTGGCTGGCGCCAGTCGTGTTCTAGACGCCGCGGGAGCAGCCACCACCATTGTGCGTGTTCCCGGCTCCTTTGAGCTTCCCGTTGTCGCTAAGGCTGCCCTGGAGAACGGGGCTGATGCTGTGGTGGCACTCGGAGTCATTATTCGAGGCGGAACCCCACACTTTGAGTATGTGTCCTCTGCCGCCACAACAGGACTCACCGATGTTGCTATCCAGACGGGCAAACCTGTGGGTTTTGGAGTGCTCACCCTTGATGATGAGCAACAGGGGTTAGACCGAGCAGGGCTACCCGGTTCCTCGGAAGACAAGGGAGCAGAGGCGGCGGAAGCCGCCCTTCACACTGCCCTTGTCCTGAAGGGGCTTCGTTAGAAAGCGAACTCCCGAACAAAGAAGGTCATCCCGCTTCGCCGGATATCGCGAAGTAGGGATCGATCCGGGGGAAGGTCTGACCCGAGCACGCACACAATGTTGTGTGGAGGGAGGCCCGCGGTGAGGAGATCTCCGACTAACTCGCGATTGGCGTCATAGTTCCCGACCACAATGGCGGACGAGCTCTTCGCCATCTCGAGTAGTTCTGACACTGGAGCATCAATCGGCAGGGATTCTGTGCGGCGAAGTGCGCTCGGAAGAGATCTGGTGTATCCAAAACCTTTTCCGTAGAAACGAGACGTGTCTCCGATGTAATCGTCAAAAAGGTAAGAAGGCTCATAGGCCGCAATTAGCTGTGGGCCCAGCACTTCGCTCAGACCAATAAACGTAAACGCGCTCAAATAATCGGTGCGGGATGCAAGCGACCGGTCAAGAAACAGGACCCGTTCAGTCGACATGTCCGAGACGTCAACCAAGTAAGAGGCCATGGCCTGGGTGGTGAGGTGATCCTGTGCCCATTGGGCAATAAAGTCCCGGGTGCCATCATCGGGAAGTGCTGGACCCTCGGCGATGAGGGAATCAAGAACTGACGTCAACAAGCGCTTTGGATAATGAGCAAGAGAATAGGGATGAGACTGTCCGAGACTTGGCATCAGGGGAATGGCTCCGGAAAAGACAATCTCGAGGTGTCGGAACGTATCCCACCCGCCCTTCTTGGTGGAGAGTGCGAAATAGGAGCCTCTGTACTCCTCGAGATAGTCCTCCCAGTTAGTGAAGGAATGGGGAGTTCCCGGATATGTGGTGGAGAGGAAGTGTGGTCGTGGCACTATCGGTGCGGACGGCACCCTTGGACTCGGGAAGGAAAAGTTCAGTGGATACACGCCATAGCTGGAATAACACCTGCGAGCGACATCCCTGGGGTCCTCTTCGGTGTATCCATCAGGAACAAAAGGTCGAACGGGAAGACCCGATGCCTCCCGAATGAACAAGGCAGGATTCAACTCGCGAGTGTAGTAATCGGGGCGACCTACTGGCGCCGGATGGGGTGTCCCCCTCAGGAGATGACCAAGCTTCATCCGCAGAACACGGGCGGCGCCCACCAGCTTTGACCGCTGGGGAAGCACTCGTGAAGCTTTCTCCTGGGTCACAGTGGGAGTTTATCGGGGAGCGAACACGAGCTCTGGAGCCCCTGCCATAGGGCACACTCGTAAGTGACCAACAGAGAGAAGCGCACATGAGTATGGGTTTCGGTTCACGTCGACGCGGCATGAACTATCGAGACACCGACGATGGTTCACCACGAGCTACTTTTCGTCAGCTCATGCCTTTTCTCCTCGAGCACAAGCGGGTTCTAACCCTCGTCATCATTCTCAGCACTGCCGGGGCTTTCACCACACTCGCTCAACCCCTCGTTGTGAGTCAGGTCATCACCGTCGTTGAAGCTGCGGAGCCTCTGGGCAACCTGGTCTGGATTCTTGTGGCACTGGTCATGGCCTCAGCAGCATTGTCGGGATTCCGCCATTACTTGCTGCAGCGAACAGGTGAGGGAGTCGTTCTCTCCTCACGTAAAGCGCTGGTCCGTCGGATGCTTAATCTCCCTATCTCCGAGTTCGACCAGCGTCGAACCGGAGATCTTGTCTCTCGAGTGGGCAGCGACACCACACTCCTTCGAGCTGTCCTCACACAGGGGCTTGTGGAGGCCGTGGGTGGAGCTCTCACCTTTGTTGGTGCCGTTGCCGCCATGATCTATCTCGATGGATTCCTCTTCCTGTTGACAGCGCTCGTTGTCAGCATTGCGGTCACCGCAGTAGTCACGTTGTCCCGGCGAATTCGAGTCGCCAGCCGCAAAGCTCAGGACAAGGTGGGGGATCTCACCTCCAGCGTGGA
>CAZPBS010000029.1:2938-6397 GCA_964584925.1 uncultured Microbacteriaceae bacterium | reverse complement strand
TTGCCGAGTGAAACTGACTCTGACTTGGTGACGGAAGAGTCAGCCCCCGCGAGCCAGGGTGCGTCGGCGATTGAATTCGAGTCCGTGTCATTCAGGTACCCAGAGTCGGCGCACAAAACCGAAGCCGAAAAAGTCCTCGCCGAAACACTCGGAACCCACGACCTCGAATCACTCACGACTGGCGAAGTAGCGCTTCCCCCTCAGCGTGCGACCGTCCTCCAGGACGTCTCTTTCCGCATCCCTGTGGGGAGCAAGACCGCGATTGTCGGACCCAGTGGCGCCGGCAAGAGCAGTCTCCTCTCTCTGCTAGAGCGTTTTTATGACCCACAATCAGGCACCATTCGAGTTTTTGGGCATGACATCACCGCTCTCTCGAGAGAGTCTCTACGGTCACTGTTTGGCTATGTCGAGCAGGATGCCCCCGTTCTCGCGGGAAGCATTCGCGACAATCTCCTGATTGGATCACCGAATGCGAGCGAGCAGGACCTGCTGAGCGTTCTCGATGAGGTCAATCTGACCGGAATTTTGGACCGGGACCCTCTCGGACTCGACGCTGAGGTTGGCGAAGGTGGCGTTCTGCTCTCCGGTGGTGAGCGCCAGCGCCTCGCGATAGCGAGGGCTCTGCTCCAGGCCCCGCCCATCCTTCTCCTCGATGAGTCCACCTCATCACTCGATGGTCCCAATGAATTGCTCATGAAGACCGCCATTGACAAGGTTTCTCGGAACCGAACCCTTGTCGTCATTGCCCACCGTTTGGCCACCGTGGTCGATAGTGACCAGATCATCGTCGTGAAGGGCGGGCAAGTCGATGCAGTGGGAACCCACGACGAGCTGTTGGTGAGCTCAGCTCTCTATAAAGACCTCGCCGAGCACCAGCTCCTGGTCTAGTTACTGAGGTTTAGCGGAGGGTCCCCGCAGCGCTAAGAGAAGTCGGTTAGTCACACGGCGCCACACATAACGGATGAAGAGCCCGGCGAAGTCCAGAGGTGTCAGCGTGAAGCGATTTTGCAGGACCCGCTTGCGATAGAGCTTCTCACTGGCTTGAGATACGAAACCTTTGTATTGGTCATGATCCCCCGCCATGAAGGATCCATGGCCGTGGTGATAGTAGGTGCGCTCCAGGTAGAAGGAACCCCGGTATCCATTGAACGCTGGTGTGTGCTCCAGCAGAGTCACGGGTTTCCCTGACTCCTGCAGCTGCTTACCCACCCGTCGGCCCGTATCCGGGGCTCCCTTTCGGGTCGCTCGCTCCAAGTAATCCTCGGAGAAATTGACTGTGCCGCGAAGCTCGGTGGGGAACGCCATCAAGCACGGGTGAGTCTGAGACTTGCTTCCGGGCACCAGCGCCAGCGAAATATCGTCCAGCTTGGATATCCATGAAGGACTGACAGGGAAAGCATCCGAGTCCATCACGATGATGTGAGACGTCGTGAATGTTCCGTGCTGGAGTGCTCGATCGAGTGCTGCCGGGTGGTCATGTCCTTCCACCGCAATCTGCGCTGCGTCAGGCTCAAACGTCAACACCTCGGTCACGAGTGGCATGGCGCGAAGCTCGGTTGCTGCATTTCGCGACTGATCCACAATCACTGCAGCGGTCACGGCACCCCCGGAGAGCGCCTGGACCTGAGTCAGCATGTGCTGGATCCAGAAAAGATCCCCGTAGTGACACGACACCACGGTGTAGGTCGGAGCCTTAGTTGTCGGCAAAAACTACTCCCGCCTCTGCCATCTCACCACGAGCAGTCCGCTCAGTGTCGGGCGTCACCGCAGCGACCAGGTCGTTGATGACTCGGACAGCAAACCCTGCAGCCTTGGCATCAAGTGCACTGGCTCGCACGCAGTGGTCGGTGGCGATTCCCACGACATCGACCTCTGTCACTCCAGCGTTGGTCAAGATCTCCTCCACAGTGTGACCGTCATCGCTATGACCCTCAAACATCGAGTAGGAGGGCATTCCTTGACCCTTCTTGACGTGGCTCGTGTTGTCGGGAAGCGTGAGGTCTGGGTGGTATTCAGCGCCCGTGGTTCCTGCAACACAGTGCACTGGCCAAGTGGTCACGAAATTAGGTGCTTCGCCGTGCAGGGCAAAGTGTCCTCCGTTATCGTTATCGGCATCGTGCCAATCTCGTGAGGCAACGACAACTGCATAGTCAGACCCGTGCGCTTCGATGTGATCCGTAATGCCGCTAGCCACCCGTGCACCGCCGTCAACACCGAGGGCTCCGCCCTCGCAAAAATCATTTTGAACATCTACTACGAGCAGTCCACGCATCACTTCACCTCACTATGTGGCTAAAAGTCTGCCAGGTTTGCCCCGCAGGAATACACGCCTGTCACCACGGTCTCGAGAGCAGCTCTCGCGTCGTCACTGACGTCACCTGTTGCGAAGAAGGCGAACACAAGGTCGGTGTCATCTTCAGCCGATACCCACCCCGCCAGTGATCGAGTGCCCTGAATACTTCCGGTCTTCGCGAAAACTCGTCCCTGCGCCACCGCGTTGTCTCCGGTGAATCGATCATCAAGCGACCCATCCACACCGGCTACGGGCAATCCTTCGGCCAGCAGGCCTATCTCGCCCTCGCTGCGATAGACCTCAGACAGAACTGAGGCGACGAAATCAGGAGTAATTCGAGTGAGGCCTGAAAGTCCAGAGGCATCATCAAAATAGAGTCCCTCGTTGGGAATACCTAACGTCGAAAGTGACGCATGGAGTGCTTCGTCAACTGAGTCTCCCGACCCATCAAAGCCCAGTGTGAGAGAAATCTGTCGACCCAGCATCTCCGCCAGGGTGTTGTCACTCTCCTTGACCATGTAGGTCACAAGCTCGGATACGGGCCTCGAGGAGACCGAGGCCACAGGAGCAGAGCCCTCTGGGGTCTGCTCGTAGGTGATGGTCACAAAACGCGCTGAGTTACCTGCCTGGCGAAGGGCTGTGACAAAGGCCGATGCGGCCCTCCCCATGGGGTCTCCGCTTCGTTGCCCCATCACAGCGGACGGGTTGAAGCGATCACCATCAATCTGGAGAGGCGTGATACGTGAAATGTAGCCATTCGTTCTGGCACTCGAGGCCCACGCGTCTCGCCAGCTGTCCTCGGCGTCCCACAGGCTTGCATCGACGACCAGCTCCCGAATAGTGACATCCTCATCCTCGGGAAGCGAAGCCTCTAAGGCGGCAATTGTTTGCTCGGCGAGGTCTGCAAGCTTTGCTGCTCCCACATAGACGCTCTCTGACCCCTCAGGGGTGGCACTCAGGGTGAGGTCGCCTCCTGCTCGAAGAACCAACACCTCAGGATCATCAGTCGAAAGGGTTCTGGTTTGAAAGGTTGTGTCAGGTCCGAGGGTCGAAAGCGCCGCAACACCGGTCAGAACCTTATGAACGCTGGCAGGCGCGAGCAGGGTTTCCATGCCGCGCTCAAGAAGTACCTCGTTCGTCACAGGGTCAATGACTACCCCGGAAAA
>CAZPBS010000029.1:0-2838 GCA_964584925.1 uncultured Microbacteriaceae bacterium | reverse complement strand
GCGGGCTTTCCCGCTGGAGGGAGTCTGGGGCATATAGCCCAGACTACCGAGCTATGGCCTGGTTGCTTTGGAAGCCAAATCGGTGAGGATTCTCTCGGCCCACCACGCAACGTCATGGGTTCGCACCTCATCCCGAAGCGCCACCATTCTGCGTTGCTGCTCTTCTGGCGTCATGGCCGTGGCCTGGAGCATCGCGCTCTGAAGTTCCACAGAAGTGGTGGGATCTGCGATGAGCGCTTCCACCATGCGATCCGCAGCACCCGTGAAGGGGCTGAGGATCAGCACCCCAGACTCATCGTTCTTGCAGGCAACGAATTCCTTGGCGACCAAGTTCATACCGTCTCGCAGAGAACTCACCACCATCACATCAGCGGCAACAAAAAGCGCCAGCATCTCTGCTCTCTCCAGGTTTTGTGCACTGTAGATGACGGCGGGACGACCATCGGAACTCTGAAACTCCTGGTTGATGCGTGACACGATTGCGTCGATTCGCCCTCTCAGAGCCTGATAGCTCGGCACGTTCTCTCGCGACGGGCTTCCTGCCTGCACCATCACTGTGTCCTCGACATTCAGCTGACCAGAGCGAAGAAGCGCTTCGTATGCTTCTAGGCGCTCCGGGATTCCTTTGGTGTAATCAATGCGGTCAACACCAAGGAACACTGTCCGAGGGTCGCCCCACTCACTCCGAAGTTCAGCGGCTCGAGCAAGGACCTGGGGGTCCCCCGATGCCTTCGACACAGCAGCGAAGTCCAGCGATATCGGGTAGGTCTCTGCTCTCGGTGACACATCCGCACCCAGGACTTTGCTCGCCGCAGTGCGGAAATTGTCGCAATCGCCCTCTCGCTGAAATCCTGCAATATCAGCCGCAGCGGTGCCCGCCAAAAGTTCTGCATTCTGCGGAAGTGAACGAAGCCTCTCCCGCGCGCAGAAGGGGATGTGATGGAAATACCCAATGGTGACATCGGGTCGAAGTGCTCGCAGTACTCCGGGTACCAGCATCATTTGGTAGTCATGAACCCAGACGATTCCCCCAGGGGCCACCACCTCTGCAGCGCGATGGGCGAAGGTTGCATTGACCTCCCGGTAGGCCTCCCACCAGGACTCGTGAAACTCTGGCTCAACTCCCACATCGTGAAACAGTGGCCAGAGTGTTCCATTGCTAAAACCCTCATAGTGTCGCTCCACGAGGTCATGACTGAGTGACACAGGAAAGAGCGCGATACCCTCGGCCTTCGATGGTTCGCTGTCACCAGAGTCGGTCCCATCCCAGCCCACCCACGCGGCATCTCGGCCCTGCAGGGACGGTGCGACAGCAGCAACCAGACCACCGGGTGAGAGTGTGGGGACCCGGACGCCATGCTGATCCACCGAAAAGGACACCGGAAGGCGATTAGACACCACCACCAGGGGAAAAGTGGCACTGGTCATTTCGCTCGGCACCCTTCGGAGAGTAGCAGGGTCACCCCACTTGTTCTCTTTTGCCTCCAAGGCTTCGGTCCTAGGCTAGAAGCATGCGCGAGTATCTCTTTAGTGCCTCCATACTCAGTGCCCTGACGGCGGGGATTGGGCTTTTACGGAAAACTCTGCGCTCGCCTCTGAGTTGGCACGTGTGGTTACTCTGGGCAAGCTGGGTGATTTCCCTGGTGCTGGCCGTCGCAGCTGTGCGCGATCGTCGCAGTTTTGACCGCTAAGACTCTGGAGTGGGGCCGGCTACGGGACTTGAACCCGTAACCTTCCGATTACAAGTCGGATGCGCTACCAATTGCGCCAAGCCGGCACGCTCCAGCGAACCGAAGCACTCTCAGACTAGCGGAGGAGTGTTTTACTCGCTCTCCTCCAGAGAGGCCACAAAGCTTGCCAAGTCACCGTGCACGTCGGGCCTGTACTGCTTGCCATTCACCAACACGGCTGGCGTTCCTGTCACCAGGGGGATCTCAGAATCCCGCACGGGAACGGGTCCTGTGCTCATCGCACGGGCAGTCGCTTGGGAGACCCAGTTGGAGAAGGTTTCATCGGCGATACATGCTTCGACCTGCTCCAAGTTCTGAACCCCGGCGGCCTCAGCGAGCTGCACCATCTGGTCATCGGTTAGCTCATAGGACGCGGGAGGCAGTGGTTGGCTACGCAACAGCAAGTCGTTATAGGTGAAGAAGGTGTCGGGTGAGAACTCTGCAACACACGCAGCGCTGTTGCCAGCACGAGTCGCATAGCGGGTGCCCGCTGTTTGAGCGTCACGGAAGGACAGGATGTGGTACTCCACCGTGGCGGTGCCGCTATCTGCCCAGGTGCGCAGGAGCTCACCGTAGACGGACTCGAACTGTGCACACGCGGGGCAGGAGTAGTCGACAAAGATGTTGATGGCGGGGACACCATTAGCGTTCGCCTCTGAGGGAACAGGGAGCTCATCGGGAAGGAGAGCGGGCGTCCGCTCCGCAATCAGACCCTGACCGATCTTGATGCCATCGCTTTGCATGTTGGCAGGACCAGGGCCTGGAGGACGTAGAGACGAGATGATGAGGACCGTCACCAACGCGATCACGCCGATGACTCCCAATGCCAGGGACGACTGAATGATGACCTTATTGCGCTTGGACTTCTTGGACTGCTCTTCGCGCAGAGCGCGAGCCTTGTCTCGTGCCTCTTGGCGCTTCTGATTCTTCGTGGGCTTCGACTCAGCAGCGTTCACGTCGCGACTCTCTTTCGATAACTATTCCCCAGCGGGGACCTCGGGTCGTCAGGTATGGTGACAGAAAATTCTTGGGACAAGCTCGGATATCAAATCCAGCGCCCCATACTAGCCCGGTGACCAGAGCATTCCCTAGTTGAGGATGCCCCGCC
>CAZPBS010000028.1:12873-14570 GCA_964584925.1 uncultured Microbacteriaceae bacterium | reverse complement strand
CTAAATCTGCCAGGGAAAAGGTGACCAATCGGGCTGACGCTTCTCCAGGAACGCATCCCTGCCCTCCACCGCCTCGTCTGTTCCATAGGCGAGCCTGGTTGCCTCCCCGGCGAAAACCTGCTGGCCAACCAAACCATCGTCAGTGGCGTTCAGAGCAAACTTGACCATCCGAATAGCTGTGGGGCTCTTGGTGAGAATCGTCCGCGCCCACGACACGGCAGCCCGCTCCAGTTCTTCGTGAGGAACCACCGCGTTCACCGCACCCATCTCGAGCGCTCGGTGGGCGTCGTATTCCTGACCGAGAAAAAAGACTTCGCGAGCAAACTTCTGACCGACCTGCTTGGCGAAATAGGCACTGCCGTAGCCACCATCAAAAGATCCAACATCGACATCGGTCTGCTTGAACCGTGCGTGCTCAGCACTGGCAATACTCAAATCACACACCACATGCAGGGAGTGTCCGCCTCCAGCGGCCCACCCAGGGATCGCGGCAATGACAACTTTCGGCATAAAACGAATCAGTCGCTGCACCTCGAGAATGTGGAGTCGACCGGCCCTGGCCTGGTCGACACCACTGGCATCCTCCGTGGTGGAGTACTGGTAGCCATCCTTGCCACGGATGCGCTGGTCACCGCCGGAGCAAAAAGCCCACCCACCATCGGTGGGGCTCGGGCCATTACCGGTGAGAATCACAGCTCCCAGAGTGGGCACGAGCCTCGCGTGATCCAGCACCCGGTAGAGCTCATCCACGGTGTGGGGGCGGAAAGCGTTCCTCACCTCGGGGCGGTTGAAGGCAACCCGGGCCATCGAGTGAGCCTCGTCCTGGTGGTAGGTGATGTCGCTTAAGTCCTCAAAGCCTGGAACCACGCGCCACAGAGCCTCATCAAAGAGGGGTGAGAGAGTGCCAGACATGTTCTAAGCCTACGACGGACAAAGCGTGGAAAACTGTGGAGCATGAGCCACGTGCAGAGAGACGACATCCTCCCGCTCGCTCATGTGGTCTCGATTCCACTCACCACCTCGTTTCGAGGCCTCACCCACCGCGAAGTCCTCCTCATCGATGGGCCCCAGGGGCCAGCAGAGTGGAGTCCGTTTCTCGAGTATGACGACGCTGAGGCAGCAACCTGGTTGAGAGCCGCCCTCGAGCAAGCCTTTGAACCATCCTCACCACCGCCCTCCAGCGTTCGGGTCAATGGAACGATCCCCGCTGTACCTGCCGAGCAAGTCGCTAGCCTCCTCGCCTCGGCAGGAATGCCCACCACGGTGAAGGTCAAGGTGGGTGGCCCCGGCACCACACTGGCCGACGATGTCGAGCGAGTCAGAGCGGTTCGTGATGCCCTTGGCCCGACCGGTCGGATTCGACTGGATGCCAATGGCTCCTGGACACTGGACGAAGCGGAACACGCCATTCGGGACATGGAACTGCTCGACCTCGACTATGTCGAGCAGCCAGTCAGCGATCTCTCCGACATGGCAGAGCTTCGCCGGCGCATCTCGAGGCTTGGCATTCAGGTGGCGGCGGATGAGAGCATCCGACGCTTTGCTGACATCGATGCCGTCATCGCAGCAGAAGCGTGCGATGTGGTGGTCCTCAAAGTCCAACCACTCGGCGGACTCGAAGCAACCAAGCAAGTCGCCAAGAGAGCCCTCCAGGCAGGCCTGGAGGTCGTGGTCTCCAGTGCACTGGAGACCAGTGT
>CAZPBS010000028.1:0-12773 GCA_964584925.1 uncultured Microbacteriaceae bacterium | reverse complement strand
TAGGAATGCAGCCCGGTGAAGGCAATATTCACCACGGTGTAGTTGAAGATCACCGCACCAAACCCGATGATCGCAAGCCACGCTGCGCGTGAGCCACGCCACCCGCGGGTGGCGCGAGCGTGAATGTAACCGGCAAAGAGAACCCAGATGATGAAGGTCCACACCTCTTTGACATCCCAGCCCCAGTAGCGACCCCAGGCGCGCTCTGCCCAAATGGCACCAGCGATCAGGGTGAAGCTCCACAGCACAAAACCGACGACGTTGAGGCGATAGGCGAGGGACTCCATGACCGATGAACCCGGCAGGGTGTTCATAATGCGCGCTTTCGCCATCTGTTGCGCTTCATAGCGAGCACGCACGAGCTGCAGAACGGAGAGCGCAGCACCCAGGGCAAAGAACGCGGTGGCGGTGCTGGCCACAAAGACGTGGATGACCAGCCACGCGGACTGCAGTGCAGGAGGGAGTGGCGTGACATCCACATAAAAGTTGACGGTCACCACACCCAAGGCGAGGAGCACAAACCCAGTGATGTAAGCACCGAGATAGCCCATGTCTTTCCAGAACAGGGTCCCCAGGAACACCGCGACAATCAGCAGTGTGGAGGTGAGCCCAAACTCGAACATGTTGGCCCAGGGAACTCTGTTGCCGGCAATGCCTCGCCCGATCGTGGCGAGCAGGTGGAGAATCCAGCCCAAGACCAGCAGGGTGAGGCCAATTCTTTGGAAGGGACCCCACGCGGAGGGAGCTGCGGGGGCTTCAGCTTCTCGCCCGCCACCGCCCGCCATAACAGCGACCGGCTTCGCTGCAGAGCGACGGGCCAGATCCCAGGTGAAGGCCAAGAAAGCCAGCGTGTAAACGGCCATGGCTGAATACACGCCTACGAGCGAGAGATACGCGAAATCCATCATTTCTCTTTCAGTCTAGATTTCGTGCTCTGAGAAAACGCCTCGACAAGGTCGTCCAATCCTTGGGCAAGACCCGGGTCTTCCCCGCGCGCGAGCGCTGCGAACTCAACAGTGGACTCTCCCTTCGTGCCGGGGGTGATCTTGATCCAGGCTCGACGCCGGGTCACGAACAACGTCACAATCAAGCCCGCCATGATCAACATCGCCGAGATGGCCACCGGCAATTGGGTGGGGTCGCGGTGAACATCAAAACTCACAAACCGTCGAAGCTCGGTGAATTCCACGGACCCAAGCCCTGCGGGGAGATCAACGCGCTCCCCCAAACCCATGACGAGTGAGTCGCGGCCCGTCTCACCGCCGGTCAGCTGCGTCAGCGTGTCGGTGTCAAGCGAGTAGACATTGCGGGGAATGCCCTCATCCAGGCCCAAATCCCCGCGGAACACGTTCAATGTCAAGACGGGTTGATCCGGTTCTGGGTACACGGAAGTCAGAGCGCCCGTGTCGAGCGCGACCGCGGAGGGATAAAAGAACCCGATCATGCCCAGTTGAGAGGGCAGACCGTCGGGAATCTTCACCACGCCGAGGCTGGTCAGGTTGGAGTCCTGTGGCAAGAACGCCACCGGCTGGCTGAACACCACATCGCCCTCTGGCGAGTAGACGGTAATCCAGGGGGCAAAACCATTACCCAGGAGATACACCGAGGTGCCATCGTGATCCAGCGGTTGGTTCACCCGGAGCTCCAGGTCTCTCGATCCTTCTGCATCCCTCAACGTCATGTCTGCCACAAAGTCCAGAGGGTTAGCAAAGCCCGAGGTGAAATCGAATTGGTAGGTGGGAGTGAAGGAATTGAGCGTCAAGGAGTAAGGCTCGAGTGAGGAGTCAGTAAAGAAACGACCGGGGTTGAACGAGTCGTAGCTGGTCAGCTGGTTCGTGAAGGTTTGCCCCTCCACCAGAACCCTCTGGCCCTGGTATTTGAATCCAGTTCCGAGCGCCAAGCCCAGCAGGATTCCCACCAGAGCAAAGTGGAACACCAGGTTGGCGGTCTCTCTCAGGTATCCGCGCTCACCAGACACGCTGTTCTTCTCCACCGTGACCCGGAAGCCGCTTTTTCGCAGCGTGTCCTCCGCAACATGCAACAACTCGTCGGGGCTGCCCTCCACAGTCTCGGTGCGGTAATGCTCAAAACGCTCCAGCCTCGACGGGGTCGCCGGCGGTGGTGACTTGAGCGCTGCCAGGTGGTGCGAGGTGCGCGGCAGGATGCACCCCACCAGAGAAATAAAGAGCAGCAGATAGATCGAGGAAAACCAGACCGAGGTGAAGGTGTCAAAGAGCTGGAGTGTGTCAAGAATCTCGAAGAGTTCAGGGTCGTCCCTCCGGAACTGAACAACACCATTGGGGTCACTAGAGCGCTGGGGAACCAATGAACCTGGGATAGCCGCAAGTGCCAGCAGCAACAACAAAATCAGTGCCGTGCGCATGCTCGTGAGCTGGCGCCACATAAACCGGCCAAAGCCTGCCAGCCCCAGGGCTGGCTGCTGGATGGGGCGCTCGGTTGAGCCGTCATCATAATCAGAGGGGCGTAGTGGTTCCACCGATCACCGCCTGCAAACTCGACATCCAGATTTGCCACACACCCGAGACCATGGCTGTTCCAATGGCCATCAAGATCACACCGCCAGCGATGTTGATGGCACGGATGTGGCGCTTCAGCCACGCAACCGCTCCGGTGACCCAGCCAAAGCCGAGTGCAATGAGAAGGAAGGGAATACCCAGTCCCAGGCAATACGCCACCGCGAGCGCTGTTGCCCGTGGGATGTCCCCCACGCTAAAGGCCAAGGTGTTCACGGCAATCAGTGTCGGCCCGATGCAGGGAGCCCACCCGAGCCCAAACACCACGCCCAGGATCGGTGCGCCCAGGAAACCGTTGGTGCTGGCGAGGGGGAGCTTGGTGGTTCTCTGCAAAAAGGACACCTGGCCGATAAAGACGAAACCCATCAGGATCAGCAGCAGACCGGCAATCCGAAGGATGACATCCACCCAGGCAATGAGAGCTGCTCCGAGCGATGCGAACACAATCGAAAAACTGATGAACACGGTGGAGAACCCGAGGATGAACAACAAAACTCCCACGACCAGTCGGGTGGTGGGCCGTTTCGTGGTGGTGGAGGAACCGGTGAACCCGCTGACATATCCCAGATAACCCGGGACGAGTGGCAGCACACAGGGGGAAGCAAAAGCCACAAACCCGGCAGCAAGCGCTATCGGCAAAGCCAGCAACAGTGGCCCGGAGAACACCAGCTCACCGATGGAGCTCATGAGCCAGTGACCTCGGCCTGAACGTCCCGAATGAGTGCTGCCAGCACATCGGGTTCTGTGAGGAGCCCTGAAATCCTGGCGGCAACCCGCCCTTGCTGATCCAGCACCACCGTGGTGGGCACCGCGTTGGGTGCCACTTGGCCTGAGAAGGCCAAACGAACGGAGCCATCATTGGTGTCCATGATGGAGGGGTAGGTGACCCCAAACTCGTCGGCGAACGCGAGAGCCGTCGGGGCTTGATCGAGAATGTTCACCCCGATGAACACCACTCCCTCTTCCAGGAATTCTTGGTGGAGCGCTTCAAGGTCGGGGGCTTCTAATCGACACGGTGGACACCCTGCATACCAAAAGTTGACCACCATGATCTGGCCCGCGTAATCAGCACTCGAGAACGTTCCCCCCACATCCAGGGGGCCTTGGAAGGCGATGCCCTCGTTCCGTGACTCGGGTGCGACCACGGTGAGGGCGCCATCACCCGAGATGTAGTTTTGACCGGTCCCCGCGCGATACTGCTCCGCGAGTGCATCACTTTCCGCAGCACACCCGCTCAAGACGAGACCGACAACCAGAAGGACCCCGCCAAAGGCTGCCTTCATTTAGACGGCTCCCAAATCGATAGCGTCTTCCAGAAGGTCAGCGGCTGGTTCTCGATAGCTTTCCTCTTTCCACCGCTCCCCGACCTTTTTGATGGTCGTGATGCTGGAGAGGGAACAGCGTCGCTGGGAGGGCACATGGGGCAGCGGAATCCCTGCGACACTGCGGTGAAGAATCCAGATCGCCACCTGGTGGGTGACCAGCACGACCTCACCCTCGTCGACTGAGTTCCAGGCATCCTCGGCGACTGCCATCATGCGCTTCGCAATCTCGCGGTAGGGCTCGCCCCAGCTGGGCTTGAAGGGATTGTGCAGGGCCATCCAGGCGGAGGGGTCCTTCAGCAGTCGCGCTGCTGAGAGCCTCGTTCCCTGGAAATGATTCAGGCCTTCATTGAGGCGCTCATCGATATCGACGGGCAAACCCAACTCGGTCGCGAGCGGGGCCGCAGATTCCTGCGCTCTCTGTAGGGGGCTGGCATAAATCTTCGCGATGGGTCTGGTGGCGAGAGCGCTGGCGCTCCTGGCCGCCATCTGGTGGCCTCGATCACTGAGTCCGTAACCCTCTAGGCGTCCATACAAAATGCGCTCGGGGTTATGAACTTCGCCATGCCTGACAAAGTGAAGGAAGTCTGCTGGCACAGCCCCAGTCTACGAGGCACAAGCTCGGGAGAATCTGGGTCCGGGCTAGACTCGACTCTCGTGAGCAGCCGAACCCGCATTGCCGACCTTGCCCAGACAACCGACGGCACCACCGTCACCGTAGGGGGGTTTGTCGACACGGTTCGTGACCAAAAGAAGGTGCAATTCATCATCCTTCGGGATGAATCCGGTAGCGCTCAACTCGTGAACCCTGCCCTCCGTGAGGATGACCCCGAAGCGGCATCATCACCAGAGCGCCGCACCCTCACGGATGCTATTTCTGAGTTGTCCGCCGGAACTTTTATCCAGGTGACCGGTGAGCTGAAACTCGATGAGCGCGTGAAGCTGGGTGGCCTGGAGGTCAAAATTCACACCCTCGAGGTGACCGGTGCTGCCGAGCCCGAGCCTCCCATTGCCGAGGACTCGAGTGTCGATAAGCGCATGGATTGGCGCTTCCTCGATCTGCGCAGACCTTCAGCAAACCTGATCTTCCGTGCCCAAACAGCGTTTGAGCACGGAATGCGCTCCTGGTGGGTGGAGAACAACTGGATTGAAATCCACACACCGAAGTTCATGGCCAGCGCCAGCGAATCTCGCGCAGAGCTTTTCGAGGTCGGCTATTTCGACACCACCGCTTATCTCGCGCAAAGCCCTCAGTTCTTCAAGCAGATGGCTCAGCCCGCAGGTTTCGGTGCAGTGTTCGAGATCGCCCCTGCGTTCCGGGCTGACCCCTCCTTCACTGCCCGTCACGCGACCGAGTTCACCAGTGTGGATGCGGAAATGAGCTGGGTGGACTCCCACCACGATGTGATGGCCATGCACGAGCAGGTTCTCGTCGCGGGAATCTCTGCTGTGGTCGAGAAGTACGGGACCCAGATTGCTGAGGTCATGGGTGTGGAGCTCTCGGTTCCCAGCACTCCCTTCCCCCGGGTAACACTGCAGGAAGCCAGGGACATTGTGGCGGCTGGGGGATATGACATTCCCCGCGCTGATGGGGATCTCGACCCCGAGGCGGAGCGGAGACTCTCCGCCTACATTGAGGAGACCCACGGTCACCCCTTTGTCTTTGTCACCGACTACGACACCAGCATTCGGCCGTTCTACCACATGCGTCACGCCGACAACGATGCGCTCACGAAGTCCTACGACCTACTTTTCCGGGGAACAGAAATCTCCACCGGAGCTCAGCGCGAGCACCGCATTGACATCCTCGAGGCACAAGCCAAGGACAAGGGAATGCACCTGGATGAACTCCAGAGCTACTTTGACTTCTTCCGCCACGGTGTCCCACCCCACGGTGGGTTCGGCATGGGTCTTGCCCGCGTGATGATGTTGATGCTGGAGCAATCCAGTATTCGAGAGACCACGTTCCTCTTCAGGGGACCTAACCGACTTCTGCCTTAGGGATCTCGTGGATAGACCACCCGAGAGTCGTCTCGAGGGTGTGCGTGACCTGATTGGCAACCACTCGGAGCGCTGACTCATCCGCGTGGTGAAGATCCAGCGTGAGCGGAAGGTCCTCCCCAAACTTCGGGATCTCGATACTCAACACCGCCCCCTGGGCTAGCGGGAGTGTGACATCGCTGGGGTCATCGATGTTCCACGGAGCATCGAGGGCTTCCTCCAACACGGCGAGAGCTTCCGCTTTGGAGAGGAATACTGAGGTCACTAACGTCACCGTAGGCATCAGGACGTCCCTCCTCGTCGACACTTCTCTGAGCAATAGCGGACCTGGTCCCAGTTCTTTGCCCACTTCTTGCGCCACTCAAACGGCAAGCCGCAGCGGGTGCAGGTTTTCGGCTCAAACCCGTTCTTAGTGAGTGCTGCGCGGGGCATGGCCCTCAGTGTAGGCAGTGGCGCTGAAACACCCCTGACACATGGCCAGGGGTACTGTGTTTCTATGGTGGACCTCTTCGAGGGGTATGGAGACCGACGAGTCTTCCCGGGCACAGCCACGCCCTATGACGAAATGTTTGCCGCTGTGGACACTCCTCGAGGTCCCTATGAGATGGTCCATGAAGCTCTCTCGCGGATGTCTCGAGATGAGCTTCGGGGTCGAACCGATGCGCTCGCAAGCTCATACCTCGCTCAGGGGGTGACCTTCGATTTCGCCGGTGAAGAGAGACCGTTCCCCCTCGATGCTGTCCCCCGCGTTATTTCCCAAGGAGAGTGGGTGGGCCTGGAGGCGGGTATCCAGCAGCGAGTCCGCGCCCTGGAGGCGTTCCTCGCGGACATCTATGGCGCCAAGTCAGCGATCCGGGATCGCGTCATTCCAGCCAGTGTGATTACCTCGTCGGAGCATTTCCTCCGCGCTGCACACAACGTGGTGGCCGCTAATCAAGTGCGCATTCAGGTCTCTGGCATTGATTTAATTCGCGATGAGGCTGGGGTGTGGCGGGTCTTGGAGGACAACGTCCGGGTTCCAAGCGGTGTGAGCTATGTCATCTCCAACCGGCGTGTGATGGCGCAAACCCTTCCCGAGCTGTTCGTGAGCATGCGCGTGAGGCCAGTCGGGGACTACCCCTTCCAACTGCTGCAGGCGCTGCGTGCTGCCGCGCCCAATGGCGTCGAGGACCCCACGATCGTGGTTCTCACCCCGGGCGTGTATAACTCTGCCTACTTCGAACACACCCTTCTCGCTCGCCTGATGGGCGTGGAGCTCGTCGAGGGTCGTGACCTCTTCTGTTCTGGTGGTCGGGTGTGGATGAGGACGACTGCTGGACCCACACGAGTCGATGTCATCTATCGACGAGTCGATGATGAGTTCCTTGATCCTCTTGAGTTCCGCGTTGATTCGTTGCTCGGCGCCCCGGGCCTCATGTTGGCGGCAAGGCTGGGCAACGTCACAATAGCTAACGCTGTCGGGAACGGGGTCGCCGATGACAAGCTCGTTTATACCTATGTCCCCGACCTCATCCGCTATTACCTTGCGGAAGAACCACTCCTGCCAAACGTCGACACCTGGCGGCTCGAAGAGCCCGAGTCTCTCGAGGAGGTTTTGGATCGACTCGACGAGCTCGTGGTCAAACCCGTGGATGGCTCTGGCGGTAAAGGGCTCGTCGTGGGGCCGGCTGCGAGCAAGAAGAAACTGGCCGAGCTGAAGAAATCCCTGGTCGGTGATCCTCGCGGCTGGATTGCTCAAGATGTAGTGGCGTTCTCCACCATCCCCACCTTGGTCGACGAAGGTCTTCGCCCTCGTCACGCCGATTTGCGACCGTTTGCGGTCAACGACGGTCGAGACGTGTGGGTGCTCCCGGGTGGACTCACTCGAGTAGCACTGCCCGAGGGAGAGCTCGTCGTGAATAGCTCCCAGGGTGGCGGCTCCAAAGACACCTGGGTTTTGGGGGGTCGGGTGTCGGCAGCCACCGAACACGACGTAAAAGCCATCGTGATGGAACAAGCGACAGTAACCCAGGCGATTCCCATCATCACTGCAGCTCAACTGGCCGCGTATGACTCCCATCCCACAACCCCGCAACACTCCCCTGCGGAGGATGACGCGCGCCGGGATCAACAACAGCAGCAGCAGCAAGGGGCAGGTGCATGATGCTCAGTCGAATAGCGGAGAGCCTCTTCTGGATTGGCCGCTACGTGGAGAGAGCGGATGGCACCGCTCGAATCCTTGACGTACACCTGCAGTTACTTCTGGAGGACCCCTGGGTGGAAGAGGACGTGGCCTGTCGAGCACTCTTGGGCGTGATGGGCTCCCACGCCGAGGATGATGCGCCAGTCACTCGCTCGGATCTCCTCATCACCTTGGGGGTCGATCGCGAGTCACCCGCCTCTATCGCGTATTGCCTCAATCAGGCGCGGGAGAATGCCCGGCGAGCTCGGGAAGTTGTCTCTACCGAGTTGTGGGAAGTACTCAATACGACACGGTCGAGAGTGCCCCGCAAAGTTGCCCCCGACAAGGTCCACGAATTCTTTGCCTGGGTTCGAGAGCGCAGCGCTCTCGCCGTCGGTACGGTCGACTCTTCGACTAGTCGGGACGAAGCCTGGTCCTTCTTCACTTTGGGTCGGAGTCTTGAGCGTGTCGACATGACCGCCAGACTTCTCTCGACCTCAGCCCTGGTCGAAGCCGGTGGCCCATCCTGGACCACAATCTTGCGCTCCTGCGGGGGATACGAGGCATACCTGCGGACCTACCGGGGGATGCCTTCTGCAGAAAACGCTGCAGAATTCCTCATTCTCGACCGACTCTTCCCCCGGTCGATCCTGTTTTCGCTCATGCGGGCGGAGAAGTGCTTGCACGACATTGAACCTCGCTCCGACCGAGCTGGGGTCAGTGATCAAGCCTTGCGAGTCCTCGGTCAGATTCGCTCTGATCTCGAGTTCTCTCCCATCACGCGCATCATCAGCAACCTGACGGAAAATATGGACTCCATTCAGGCGGGGGTGTCCGATGTGAGCGAAGGAATCCGCCAGCGGTATTTCCCTGTCCTCCAGGCTCCCATCTGGGTACGGGAGGACGCATGACTCGGTTGCGCATCAAACACACCACGTCTTTCCGCTACGAAGCGGAGGTGCAAGCGTCATACAACGAGGCTCGTATGCGTCCCGACATGAGTGATCGACAGTTCCTTCTGTCCTCGCAGATGGTGATTACTCCCCTCTCGAGCCAGCACCAATTCACCGACTACTGGGGAACCAGGGTCACCTCGATGGAGATTCTCACTCCACATCAGGAGCTCTCCCTGGTTGCGGAGAGCTTGGTGGAGATCAATCCGCGACCTGTGACCTCCGAGGGTCTGGAGTGGGGTGAGCTCAAAGAGGCACCGCTGTCCTCAGCGGAGCTGACCGAGCTCCTCACGCTTACCCCTCTGACCAAACCGCCCAAGGATGTCATCAAGGGTGCCCACAAAATCGCAGCAGCCTCGGAGACTCCCGATCATGCCGCGCGCGAAATCTGCGAGTGGATCAACGACGAAATGTCGTACGTTCCCGGAGTAACCGCTGTTCACTCCAGTGCTTCTGAGGCGTGGAAGGACAAGCAAGGTGTGTGCCAGGACATTTCTCACATCGCCCTGGGCGCTTTGCGCAGTGTGGGAATTCCCGCCCGATACGTCAGTGGTTACCTGCATCCCGTTGCGGACGCCGGCATCGGTGATGTGGTCGAAGGCGAATCACACGCCTGGGTGGAATGGTGGTCCGGCGGGTTCCACGGTTTTGACCCCACCAACCGCAGAGAAGTGGGAGATCGCCACGTCATCGTAGGACGAGGCCGCGACTACACCGATGTCCCCCCACTACGAGGCGTCTATGACGGTCCCCCCACCTCTGGCCACCAGGTGCGCGTGGAGTTAAGCCTTGAGTACTAGGTAGTACGTGCATGAATTGCATCGTGGAAGTACTGGGCTAGACCTTCACGACGTGATTCGTAGAACGCCCTAAAGCGCTCGTCCGTGACATAGAGCGTGGCGAGTTGTTTGTGCATTTCTGGAGTGCACTCGAAATACCAGCGGGAAATCACTTGACGACAGTGATCTGCGGCAACAATGGCCTCCATGCTCGTCGGAGCAAAGCCCCTATCCATGACGTCAAGGATTCCCTGAAGCGCTTCCTCTTGGGCAGCCTGAGCGTTCTTTTTCTCCACCGTGGAGTAGGAGGCAAGCCTCTTTTGGGACTCTTGAAACGCTTCCGTTGCACCCCAGCGCTCCCGAGCTTCCGCCTCATGGTTGGCGGTCAGGTCCTCTGGCTCACTCATCCGAGACAGGTTACCGGGAACTAATTGATTGGAACTTCCTAATCGAGAGCGGAACAAAGATGGCCAACATGATGGCCATCCCCAGCAGCACGGTCAGGATCGGATTTTGGCTCGTCCAGGCATCCCCCACCGGGGTTCCAGGAGCCGTGTTCCCAAAAAGCTCCCTGGCTGCTTGCACCAGCGCCGATACAGGATTCCACTCCGCAAACACCCGAAGGGGTGTGGGGAGGGTCTCGGAGGGGACAAAAGCGTTGGAGATGAACGTCAGCGGGAAGAGCACCAAGAACGAGACGTTGTTGATGATTTCGGGGCTTCTCACACTCATGCCGATATAGGCCATAACCCACGAGAAGGAGTAAGCGAAGAGTAATAACAACACCACAGCAAGAACTGCTTCAAAGAAGCTGGAGCGAATCCGCCACCCGACGATAAAGCCGGTGACCATCATGACGACCATGGAGCTTGCGTTAATGAACATGTCACCGTTGGTGCGACCCACCAGGACCGCCGCCGGGCTCATCGGCAGGGTTCTAAACCTGTCGATGATGCCATCCTTCAAATCCTGCGCCATCGCAGACCCGGAGTAAGTGGAGCCAAAGACCACGGTTTGGGCGAAAATTCCCGCCATCAAGAACTCCGCATAGGAGCTGCCGGGAATCTCGATCACGCCGCCATAGACATAGGTGAAGAGCAGCACAAACATGATCGGCTGGATGAGCGTAAACACCAGAATGTCGGGGACCCGCTTGATTTTCAGCAGGTTCCGCTTGGTGGTCACCCAACCATCGGAGAGAAATCTGCTCAGCGGGGTTCCCCGCGGGGTCAGCATGGTCATGCGGTGACCTCCTCTGCCTTATGTCCGGTGAGTTGCAGGAACACATCATCCAGAGTGGGTCGACGCATTCCCGCATCGTTGAGCTCAATGCCGGCATCCGCCATCGCTTTCAGCACCGCCTGCAGGGACTTAGCCGCGTTGTCGACCGGTCCCACCAGTGTTCTCTCGTCTGCCCCTGTCACGATTTCGCCGGTGACAAGCGGAGCGAGAACGCTCTTTGCGCGCTCGACATCGGCAACATCGTGAACGGTGACCTCGACGCGCTGTCCTCCCACGAGGAGTTTCAGCTCGTCGCTGGTTCCCTGAGCAATGACACGGCCCTCGTCGATGACGGCAATGTTGTCAGCAAGCTGGTCCGCTTCCTCCAAGTATTGGGTGGTGAGCAACACAGTCGTGCCATCAGAAACCAAGCGCTTGATGACGTCCCAGAGTGCCAGACGGCTCCTCGGGTCAAGACCAGTGGTGGGCTCATCCAGGAACAACACTGGTGGGTTCACCACCAGAGCCCCAGCCAAGTCAATGCGACGACGCATACCACCGGAAAATCCTTTGACGGGGCGATCTCCCGCCTCCACCAGGTCAAACATCTCAATCAGTTCGCGTGCTCGTTTCCGAGATTCATCCGGAGTGAGGTGATAGAGCCTTCCAACCATGTCGAGGTTTTCAAACCCGGTCATGTTCTCGTCAACGGCGGCGTATTGGCCACTGACTCCGATCATCCGTCGAACCTGGTCAGGTTGCTCGATGACGTTGACTCCGCCGATCGTGGCGGAACCCGAATCTGGCTTCGTCAGAGTGGTCAGAACCTTGACGGTGGTAGTTTTCCCGGCACCGTTCGGGCCCAAAAGAGCTTGGACAGTGCCGCGAGGAACACTGAGCGACAAATCATCGAGAGCCTTCACAACTCGTTTGCCGGCGGTGTAGGTCTTGACCAGGTTGGTGGCCTGAATGAACGGTTCTGTCACAATCAACTTTCCTCTGGTGGAGCTCGCTTAGAGTAGCGGACATACCCCAGCACCATCTGAACTCCAGAGGAATCGCATAACTCGTGTCCACACCTCGTATTGGCCTATCGACCTATCGAACTCCCGGTCAGATGACCATCTATGACACCGAGCTAGCGGTGTTGCCCGCTCAATACATCGAAGCCGTGACTCGTGCTGGTGGCCTGGCCGTGATGATTCCTCCGCAACCCCTCACCTCTCATCAGGCGGCATCTCTCCTGCAGGGACTTGATGGCCTCATCATTACGGGTGGTGCCGATATCAATCCGGCACGCTATGGCCACGAGAGAGGTCCCCACACCCAAGACTCTGAAGATCTTCGCGATGCCCTCGAGGACGCTCTCCTTGGTGCTGCCCGCGCACTGGGAATGCCGATCCTCGGCATTTGCCGGGGCGCCCAGATGCTCAACGTCCACCTCGGGGGCACCCTCCACCAGCATCTCCCCGATGTGGTGGGACACGACCGCTATCGGGTGGGCGATGGGGTCTTTCATCCTGAACCCATGTCGATCACCGAGGGCAGCCTGCTCCACCAAATTCTCGCTGAGAGTGAAGTCCCTGGACACGTCTACCACCACCAGGCCATCGACCAGGTAGCACCGGGCCTCACAGTGACCGCACGGGGCTTTGATGGCACCATTCAGGCCATCGAAATGACGGACTATCCCTTTGGATTAGCTGTTCAGTGGCACCCCGAAGAGAACCTGGATGATGTGCGCATCATCCAGGGCCTCATCTCTCACCTCACGCAGTAGCGAAGGTGCTGGCGTCAATCAC
>CAZPBS010000027.1:0-15248 GCA_964584925.1 uncultured Microbacteriaceae bacterium | reverse complement strand
ACTGCAGGGATTCCGCCTCCCGGGTGAACACTCGATCCCACCCGCCACAACCAGGGAGTGAGGGGCGAGTTATAGGCCGGTGTGTGGAAAGGTCCGCTGCGCCACCACGGAGCAGGCGCGCCATAGAGCGCTCCCCCCACAGCACCAAACCCTGAAAAGTACTCGGGGTCAAGAATCGTGTAGTCCGTCATACGCTCGATGATTCCTCGCTCAAGACCGAGCATGTCCGAAAAGCGCCTCGATTCACTTTGCACGAAATCGTCGTCGAGGGAAGCGGACATTCCATTGGGCGGTGCGGTGAGCAACAGGGCTGCGACAGGTTTGTCATTCGGATAAATCGTGTTGGCCCGGTAGTAGTTCAAAAAAGCCATCGTTTGGGAGGGCACGGCGCGCTTTCCCAAATCATCGAATAGCTCAGCGGGACGATCCGGCATCATCACCGAGTGCGTCACGATGTCCTCAGGGAGTTCCTCATCTAGAACACCGAAGATTGCCACTCCTGAGCAAGAGAGAACCTTGGGGGCAGGCGCCTGTTTCCCGAGCAAGCCTTCGAGGATCCCACCATCCAGAGCGCTCACTACATAGTCAGCGTTGTAGGTGGCGCGCTTGGTCGTGACGAGCCCCTTCCTCACGCTCACCACAGGTTCGCCTGTGTGAATCGTCACCCCCGCGTGGAGGGCAAGGGCTTCTAATCCCTTCGCAATTTCATACACTCCTCCGCGGGGAACGAAGACACCATCGCTCGACATCACTGCCGCCATGCTGGCGTAGAGAGCAAGAGTCTGATCGGGTGCGACTCCCGCATTAAGAGTGTGAATAGCGACAACGTCTTTGACGTCGTCTGGCATCCAGGAGAGCGAATCAAGATAGGCCTGAGTCGTCAGTTTCGTCCCATACCTCGAGAGCAAGCGGAGCACGGCTCCCAAGATTCCTGGGTCTGTCGGATCTGTCGTGAGGAGGTTCGTGATGGCGGGACCGAGCTGACCATTCTCCCTCTCAAACCGCGCCCAAGATTCATACCAGGGGTGCCCGGCTTCCACCGGGAGGTTGGCTTGCTGGTCTTTGAAGTAGTAGCGACCAACCTCCGGCAGGCGCTCGAGAGTGATGCCGGCAATGTCCCGAGCTTTCTCGGTAGCCGGCCCCACCTCGTCGTAGGTGTCGAGAATCTGCTCCAGAACATCAGGAAAAGTCACAAGCGAGGGGCCAGTATCAATGCGCTGGCCTGCTACCTCAATACGACGGCTTTTACCGCCTACCCAGTCTTGGCCTTCGAGAACGGTGACCTCATGTCCTGCTCGAGCCAGCAACGCCGAGGTGGCCAGGCCACCAAGCCCTGCCCCAATAACCACGATGCGTGAGGTCACGGTGTGGGATACAACCCCAAAGTCAGACCCGCCACTAGCTGGACCCCGGCAACCGCTCCGGCCACGTAGGGGAACGCGACCGAGTAGCGATAAAGCTTACGTGCGGCCTCAACGGTCGGTTTCCGCCACTGAGCAAAAACAAGCCATCCCGCCAACAGTGCATTGACGGCCGCAACAGGAAGATTCACCAAGGCAAACAGCACCGTTGACACAGTCCACCACACACCTGACCAGACGAGCGATCCTCGAATACCAAAGGCCACCGCCGTCGTGCGAATCCCTGCATCCCGATCTTCGTCAATGTCTTGGATCGCGTCATAGACGTGCTTGGCCATCGACCAGGCCATCAAACCAATGGCCGCAGCCCACACCGGGTCAGCCCCCAAGGCGAAGGGAACAAAGACCAATGGGAACGCGTAGTCCGCATTGGACACAGAATCCAAGATGGGGCGTCCCTTGAAACGCAGGGGTGTTGCGGAGTACTGCCAGAAGGAGAAGGCGTAGAGAGCCATCCACGCGACGGCTTCCCAGGGCAATGTCACCGCAAAATACACAAGGAAGGGGACGTTGGTGAGGATAACGCCCCACCCAATCATCCGGGTTTCATGGGGCTTTATCTTGGCGCCACCATAACCACCCTTGCGGTCATTATCAGCGTCGGTGTCCTGGTCATAGATGTCGTTGATCCCATAAATCAACAAATTGAAGGGAAAAGTCACCCAGATCAAGAGGGGAATAATCGCCCAGGTCCAGAGCTCGCCGGCCAACCACATGCCAATAACCGTGGTCCCAATGGTGTTGACCCAGAGAACGGGCCGAGAGATCTCAACGAGGCGGCGAATCACCTGATAACTCTAGCGGGGGCGTCTTTCCCGCCCTTTACAGCTTGGGTTTGAGCGGTCCTCGGTGAAGCTTGTGTTGCATAGCCTGAGCAACAGGCTTCATCTGAATCAGGTCCAGATTCACATGGGCAGGAGATTCGAGCGCGTATCGAACAACGTCGGCAACGTCCTCTGCGACCAGGGGATGCTCGACTCCGTCATAGAGCGCCTCGGCGCGTGCGCTGTCGCCACCGAAGCGGTTCAGGGTGAATTCCTCTGTCTTGACCATTCCTGGTGCAACCTCCACGACTCGGAGCGGTTCACCCGATAGCTCAAGTCTGAGACCCACAAGCATGGAGTGCACCGCGGCCTTTGCCGCCGTGTATCCAGCGCCGCCCTCATAACTGAGGAACGCTGCAGTGGACGAAATGGTGACAATGTCGGCGACACCGAGCTCTGCGGACGCTCTCCGAAGAGCAGGCAAGAGAGCCTTGGTAACTCGTTGAACGCCCAACACGTTGACATCAAACATCCGAGCCCAATCATCGGCATCTGCTTGGTCAATCCAATCGATGCCCACTGCACCGCCGGCATTATTGACGAGAGCAGAAATTCCCCCGGTGGACTCCACGTACTCGCGCACTGCCTCAACATCGGCTTCCTGGGTAACGTCGGCCACCACAATCTCGCATCCAGTATCGGTCCGAAGCTGCTCCAACCTGTCGGCCCGCCGTGCCACGCCGATGACAGACCAGCCATGCTCCACCAAGAGGCGGACTGTCGCCAATCCGATCCCTGAGCTTGCGCCCGTGACCAGGGCGCGTCGAGCAGTCGTTCTAGTGCTCACTGTCGACGCCCAGGGACCCTGAGGACAGAATCCACTCCACAATGTCACGCTTCTCGATCAGTCCCAGAATCCAGAAGGGATCTGGATCAAGGACCTTTTCGACCTCGGCAACAGAATCAGCCTGGAAAAGCAGCAGAGCACTGGGAGTCTCACCACCCTCAGTTCGACCGCTTGCGATGAGTCCACCTTCACCCAGGAGCGAAGCGATGTATTCGCGGTGCGCAGGGCGATGCTCCGCAATTACCTCCGGCTTATCTGCATACCGGTAGGTGACTGCGTAAATCGGCACAGAGATGCTCCTAGAGAGCCTTGACGGCGCCCAGGACCTTCGTCAGAGTGTCTTTGGCATCACCAAAGAGCAACGTGGTGTTGGGCTCGTAGAGCAACTCATTCTCAATACCGGCGAAACCTGGGCGCATCGAACGCTTCAGGAAGACGACCTGCTGGGCGTCTCCGGCGTTGAGAATGGGCATTCCATAAATGGGGGAGCCCGGAGTGGTCTTCGCTGCCGGGTTCACCACATCGTTTGCGCCCACCACGAGACACACATCTGCTGTCTTGAACTGGGGGTTGACCTCGTCCATTTCCTGCAGAACCTCGTAAGGCACATTGGCTTCAGCCAAGAGCACGTTCATGTGTCCTGGCATACGACCGGCAACAGGGTGGATGCCGAAGACAACTTCGATGCCCTTGTCTTCCAAAGCCTTCGCCAGCTCGTACATGGTGTGCTGTGCCTGGGCAACGGCAAGACCATAACCAGGAACCACGATGACCCGTTGTGCGTAGCCCAGAAGGATCGCAACGTCCTCGGCGGAACCGGACTTCACGGGACGGTCGGAGACCTCGGTCGAGCCGGCAGTGGATCCACCCTTGAATGCTCCAAAGATGATGTTGTTCACACTGCGACCCATGGCGCTCGCCATAGCTCTGGTCAGGATAGTTCCCGACGCTCCCACGAGGGTTCCTGCGACCAACAGCAAGGTGTTGTCGAGAACCAGACCCGAAGCCGCAACAGCGAGACCGGTCAAAGCGTTCAGCAACGAAATAACGATGGGGACGTCCGCGCCACCCACAGGAAGAACGAGCAGAACACCCATCACCAATCCGACAGCCATCAAGAGACTCGCGACCAGGAAGTTGCTGTCCATGATGACAACGACGGCCCCAGTGAGAGCGGCGATGGTGAGAAGCGCCATGACGTACTGCTGACCCTTGAACAGGACGGGTCTCGTGGTCATGATTTCCTGAAGCTTCAGGAAAGTAATCACTGAACCGGAGAACGACACACTTCCCACGAAGATCGTGAAGGCTACCGCGAGGAGGAATCCAAAGGTGTCAGCAGCGAAAAGCTCCAGCAGGGCCACAATTCCTGCGGCTCCACCTCCCACACCGTTGAAGAGGGCGACCAGCTGGGGCATCTGGGTCATCTTAACCATGCGCGAAGCAGGAATCGAGATGATGGTTCCAATACCAATCACCAGCAAAATCCAGCCAATGTTTTTGAGTTCCTCGGCCACGAACACCGTGATGACACCGACCAGGGCACCCACTGCACCGATGATGTTTCCTCGGCGAGCGGACTTGGGTGATGACAGACCCTTCAGAGCAAGGATGAAGGCAACTGCAGCAAACAGGTAGAGGAGGGCCTCAACCTCTGGCGTAATCAGACTCATCGGGCTTGTCCTTCCTGGGCCTTCTTCTTGCCAGAGAACATTTCCAGCATGCGGTCGGTGACGACGAAGCCACCCACGAGGTTGACGGTGGCCATCAGCACAGCCAGGAGAGCTAGAGCCAGCATCAAGGCTGTTTCAGCATGACCAGCAACGATGATTGAACCCACCAGGATGATGCCGTGAATGGCGTTAGCGCCCGACATCAGGGGGGTGTGCAGGGTGCTGGACACCTTGGAGACCACCTCGAACCCGACGAAAACCGCCAGAACGAAATAGGTGAGAATCTTGATCTCTTCCATTACTTCTTGCCTTTCCCTGAGCTCTTTGCAGGCGCAAGAGCTTCTGCTGTGGGTTGGTGACGAATCTCGCCTGCGTGAGTGAGGCAGGCGCCAGCGACAACTTCGTCCTCGAAGTCGGGCTGCACCTTCTTGGCCTTGACCATCAGCTCGAGGAGGTTGGAGATGTTCTTGGCGTACAGGCGTGACGCGTCGTAGGCCATGGCGGAGGGAACATCCTTCATGCCCACCAGGGTGACACTTCCACCAGACTTCCCCACCTTGACCAGGACGTCAGAACCAGGCTTGGATCCCTCGACGTTTCCGCCGGTCTCGGCAGCGAGGTCGATGATGACAGAACCAGGTTTCATGTCCTTCATCATCTTTGCTGTGATCAAGCGAGGAGCGGGGCGACCAGGAATGGCAGCCGTGGTGATGATGACATCGGCAGCGGTGACGTAGGGGGTGAGAAGCTCCTGCTGACGCTTCACGCGGTCTGCGGCAAGCTCCTTGGCGTATCCACCCGCTCCATCCGCTGCGACATCGAGGTCGAGTTCAATGAAAGTTCCACCCATGGAGCGAACCTCATCAGCAGAGGCCGATCGGACGTCGTAGGCGTTGACCTTTGCTCCCAGGCGTTTTGCGGTAGCGATCGCTTGGAGACCCGCAACCCCGGCACCCAGAACCAACACTGTTGCTGGGGGGACTGTTCCCGCGGCCGTCATGTACAGAGGGAAGAAGCGGGGCAGCCGCATAGCTGCCTCGAGAACACACCGGTAACCGGCGACCAAGGCTTGCGACGTGAGCGCGTCCATGGACTGCGCTCGAGAAATACGAGGCACAAGTTCGAGAGCGAAAGAGGTGACCTTCTGGTCACGCAAAGCCTTCACAGCCGCTGTCTCTGAGGCTGGAGAGCCGAGTCCAATCGTGATCGCGCCCTTTTTCAGCTTCTTGATAGTCGCAGGAGCAAGGGGTCGCACGTGTGCGAGCACATCCACTGACCCAACATTGAGAGTCGGCGCAAGAGTCGCACCTGCCTCCTTGTAAGCATCATCGGCATAGCCAGCCGCAACACCCGCGCCCTTTTGGACCGTGACTTTTAGCCCAGCATTGATGAGCTGCTTCACGGATTCAGGGGTTGCGGCAACCCTGTTTTCGCCGGAAATGGGCTCTTTCGGAACTCCAACAATCATAAGATTTCACCCTTGCGGTTAGTGACTCCCTTGAGAGGCCTCCTCAAGGGTGAGCGAGAACAACCGTACCAGGTCAGAATGTCAGTTCGAGCTCTGCTCCAGCTGTTCCTCTTCCGGCGCCGTAGTGGCGTGGTTGCTCCGATATTTCGCCTTCGTGAACGCGCTCTGATTCTTCAGGAGCAAATACGCGGCGACGCCGGCCAACAGAACAGCAAGTGAACCGAGTCCAATACTCAAACTGATGAGAAGGTGACGAATCAATCTCGGAAGGACCAGGGGCGGTGTCCACCCCACAAGGCTAACAAACTAAATAGAAGTTGGTTTAGTTTTCCGAATGACCCTTAATGACGGAAACAATCGTCCTGAAATGATTCTCCATCAGAACCTTGACGAGTGCACTGACCTCACCGATGTTTCGGGCAGGCGCGGGCTCTCCCGCCACCCAAACCGACATACCAAAAATCGACCAGGACACCGTTGGCATCACACTCAAGAGATAGGGGTCGCTCAGAAGCTCAGTACGCGGATACTTCTCTACCGTGTAGTCAACGTCGGTGACAGTGTCTCTTTGGACATCGCGCACTAAAACAGCAAGGCGCGCAAGATTCAATTCAAAAACACGGTTCAACGGTTTCTGAAACTTTGCATCAATCTCTGCCGTCACCTCACGGGCTGCGAGAGGGTAGTTCAAAATCGGACCCCACCCACCCATGGTGAGTGTCTCGCTAATCTGAGCCATCATCCAGGCTTTGAGTCGTGCCTCGGGCTTTCGAGGAGCGGACACGGCCGCCGCCCACAACCTGTCGACATATCGCTCGTAGACCATGTAGGCCCCCTCAGCCAAAAGTCCATCGCGGCTCCCGAAGTAGTGATTGACCATCGGGTAGGTGATACCTAGCCTGTCGCACACGCTGGCGACATTGAACGATGATGGCCCTGCGCTAGCGACTTCGCCGAAGGTGACATACAAAATCTTGAGTCGCATCGGGGGTTGCGGATCATCCCCGTATTCCAGCCAAAACTCATCCGTCAGGAGAGGATCCGGATGGGATACGTCGGTCAACTTGCGCCTTGCCACATCCATCTCCGCATGTTGTGTCACCCTAGGGGGACACTGAGCATCCTAGGCCTGTCTTATTTCACCTTAGTTAGCCGGGGAAAGAATCTTCCTGTTCCCGCCGCGTAAGAGGCATAGCCCTCATACTTATCCGCCAGCATTCTCTCTTCGCCTAATGCCTTGATCGTGAGGACCCCCCACAACAGAACACACCCCACAATGTGCGCGATCGAGCCTTGAAAGGCGACGACTCCGGCGGCGGCCAGGAGAACTCCCGTATAGATGGGGTGCCTCACATACTGATAAAAACCAGCGGTAACGAGCTCTCCATCCTCTTTGGGAAGAGGAGTCGGAGTGAGGTTGGGGCCCAACCTCAGGCCCGCCAAGACCGCGATGGCTGCACCTGTGGCAACGAGCGCTCCTCCCAAGACACTGGTGATAGCGCCCCGTGGCCACAGATCCCCTGCGGGCAGAATGACCAAGGCCGCGAGCAGTCCGAACTGAGCACCCACAAGCGCCCATCCGGTGGAGGGAGTCATCCCCTTAGGCCAGGCCTTTTTCGTAGGCACGAGCTTCCTCTTGACGCTCGTGTTCTTCACCCGTCGCAATGGGAGCTCTGATGTGCCCCTCAGCCAGACCAAAGCTGTCGACGAGGTCAAGGGCGTGAGGGCGCAAGCGTGGCAACAGCCGGTGGTTGATGTAATCGGTGATGGCCTCGGCGCGATGAGCGCTGAGTCGACCCTTCATGAGATACCAGTCACGGTGCTTCTCAATCAGGGTGAACCCGTGAAGGTCTCGCAACCATCGGAGGACCTGCTTGTTGTCGCCCTCCTCCATCCGATCAACTGCATGAGTGAAGGCTTCCCAGACCACGAGCTCAGCGTGAGCCCACGCTGCATCAATGAGCGCAGCTTGGTGCTTGTTCATCAACGCGGCCGCCTCTTCCGGGGGTAACTTACTGGCCGGCTTGAGGTAATCAGCAATGTCCGCAACCATGCTGTGAACACGGTCGGTCAACAACTGGCGCTGCGAAGCGGTGCTGCGCACGTATCCGATTGATCTTGCAGTCGATCCGAAGTCTGCGACGTTCTGTGCGAGCCGACGCAGACCAGAACGATTGAATGCCGCCTCACCGACTTGGTCGGCAAGATATCCGGCCATCGTCCCAAAATCGGCACCCTTGAACTGTTTGGCGTAGTCACCGAGTAGGCGCTTAGCGACCAGCTGCAACAGCACGGTGTTGTCACCCTCGAAGGTCACGTAGACATCCATGTCACCATGCAGCGTGGAGAGTCGATTTTCGGCGAGGTATCCCTGTCCACCGCAAGACTCACGGGCACCTTGAATTATGTCCAGTGCCGACCAGGTTGCATATGGCTTCAAGGCAGCAGCGAGAGTCTCCAGGTCTTGACGCTCCTCTTCGGTGTCTTTCTCTCCGCTAAACACCTCGTGGAAGATGCTCAGCAGTTCATCCTGCGCAAAAGTCATGGCGTAGGCATTGGCCAGACGAGGTAGCAATCGACGCTGGTGCTGCTGGTAGTCGAGCAACACCTGCTCGGTGTCGGAGCCGGGCACCGGGAACTGGCGACGCACGACCCCGTACTTGACCGCAATGGTCATCGCCAGCTGCGATGCCACGGCAGCAGCGCCCACCAAGGAAACTCGACCCTGAACAAGAGTGCCGAGGATGGTGAAGAAGCGACGGCCACGACTTTCAATGGGTGAGGAGTAGATACCCTGCTCGTCTACAGATCCATAGCGATCCAACAAATTTTCCCGTGGAACTCGGACGTTGGTGAAATGAAGGCGACCGTTGTCGATTCCATTGAGCCCGCCCTTGGGCCCGTCGTCCTCTCCGCCAATTCCCGGGAGGAATCCTTTGTCATCACGCAGGGGAACATAGAGTGCGTGAACTCCATGGTTCTCGCCGCGGACAATCAGCTGGGCGAAAACAACCGCTGCTTTCCCGTGCAGAGCCGCGTTGCCGATGTAATCCTTCCAGGCCCCTCGGTGAGGGGTGTGGAGAATGAAGTCTCCCGTGGTTTCGTCATAGGTCGCTGTCGTCGCAATGGAGGCCACGTCTGATCCGTGACCCGTCTCGGTCATCGCAAAGCAACCCGGCGTCTCGAGCGACATGATGCCCGGCAAAAACGCGAGGTGGTGCTTTTCGGTTCCCAAGTGCATCACCGCGGCACCAAAGAGACCCCACTGAACGCCAGACTTAATCTGTAGTGATGGGTCCGCGAGAACCAACTGTTCAAAGTTAGCGATGTTACCGCCGGGATTTGCTTTGCCTCCCACGATCTTGGGGAAGGACAACAACACGCCTCCGGCATCGACGAGGTGGCCAAGTTGCTCGAAAACTCGAGCACGATGCTCCGGAATCGGTTGGCCTTCGATTTTCCACATCTCAGGGCGCTCGCAGAGAGCTCTCGCGCGGGTCCGAACCTCAGCCCAACGGCCCAACAAATATTCACCGAGCGCCGCTGTGTCGAGCTGCAACTCTTCGCTCGCCGGAAACTTCTCTGTTGTCCGTGGTGACTCTGTGGTGACGGTCATGACGCTCTCCTCGTCGATTGTGCAAATCTGCCCAAAGAATACGCTTCTAGCCGTGTCTTCTCTACTGACATAGGTGCTTGGCACCATGGAGGTCGATTCTGCGCCAAACCTTTTTGTTTCAGACCTACTACGCCGCGCTCCCCCCTGTCAGCGCACGGCGAACAGCACTTTCTCTTGGATACCCCATGGGGTATTGTGGTGCGGACACGAAAGGACACCACATGCCCACTATTGACCTGACCTACGAAGACTTCGAAAAGACCGTCACCTCGGATGGCATCACCCTCGTTGATTTTTGGGCAGCCTGGTGCGGCCCGTGCGTCGCGTTCGCTCCGGTCTATGAAGCTGCCAGTAATGAGCACAGCGATGTCACCTTTGGCAAAGTCGACACCGAGGCTCAACCAGCCCTTTCGCAGGCCGCCAACATCCGTTCTATCCCGACCTTGATGGCGTTCCGGGACGGAATCCTGGTCTTCTCGCAGCCGGGCGCACTGCCCGCCCCAGCCCTCGAAGAAGTCATTACCGCGGTCAAAGGCCTCGACATGGATGATGTTCGCAAGCAGGTTGAAGAGGCCCAAGCGAGCGAAGAAGCCAAACAGGCCTAGAGCTCAGCGCGCGAGCGGAAGGTGCGGCGAACCTTCTCCACGAACGTCGTGGCAGGAGGTTCGTTGTAGCCCTCCGCACGTTCCTGTCCTGACAGGGCGGCAATAGCCTCCATGACCTCATCTGTCGCGTGCCGCCGCGCGCGACCCGAGTCAGCTTTTCCATGGTGCGAAAGATCCAGAGGCTCACCAAACTGGATCGTGACTTTGGCGAGGCGGATGCCCTTCGTTCCAATCGGTTGGACTTTGTCGGTCCCTTTCAGAGCCACCGGAACGACGGGAACGCCGGCGTTCAGGGCTAGCCAGGCAACTCCCGTCTTACCTCGATACAGGCGCCCATCACGTGATCTGGTGCCTTCTGGGTAAATGGCAAACGCTTCACCCTCCTGGAGGAGACCAAGCCCAGCATCCAATGCATCCTGAGCAGCTTGCCCGACACCCCGGGTCACCGGAATCGCACCAATACCTCGAAAGAAAGTCCGGGATAAGAATCCCTTCACGCCTGTCCCCGTGAAGTAGCTGTCCTTGGCCAAAAACGACACTGGCCTGGGAGCGAACAACGTAATGACCACACTGTCAATGAAAGACAAATGATTGCTGGCCAATATCACCGCCCCAGATCGGGGCACGTTGTTCCGCCCCACAATCTTGGCGCGAAACAGACCCCTGGCCAGAGGACCCAGAGTGAGACGGCTCACCTGCTTCAGCATAAAAAAAGCCTAAGGGCGCTTGCTCGGTTTCTTAATTTTTGCAGGAATCCCCACTGCCAAGGACCCTGCGGGCACGTCGTCCAAGACCACAGCTTTCGCCCCAATGGTCGCGCCATCGCCTACGGTAATGGCGCCCAAGAGAGTCGCGCCCGACCCGATAGTGACTCCATCGCCGACCGCGGGGTGCCTGCGACCTTGGCAGTCTTCGCGGGCCTGAGCGACCTTCCCGCCGAGCGTCACACCGTGAAAAATCAAACAATCGTCGCCGACCGTGGCGGTCTCGCCAATCACAACACCCATCCCGTGGTCGATAACCAAGCGGCGGCCCAGTGTGGCTCCTGGGTGGATCTCAATTCCGGTGAGTGTCCGAGCAACGTTGGAGATGATCCTGGCGATCAAGAACCACTCCCACCGCCAAAACCAGCTGGCCACCCGGTGCCACCACAGGGCATGCACGCCGGGGGAGGTGAGAAAAACCTCGAGGTTGTTTCGCGCAGCGGGGTCGCGATCTCGCACCGCGGCGATGTCTTCGCCCATGCGAGTGGAGTGAGTCATATTAGGTATCGAGGCCCTCATACAGAACGGTGGAGAGATAACGCTCACCAAAGCTTGCCAGAATTACGACGATAGTCGAACCAGCAAGCTCGGGACGCTTCGACAGCTCCACGGCGGCATGCGCGGTTGCCCCCGACGAGATACCCCCGAGGATTCCTTCCTCGGCACCCAGGCGGCGGGCCATGTCCACCGCTTGCTGGCTGGTCACGTCAAGGACCTCGTCATAGACCTCACGGTCCAAGATCGCGGGCACAAAGTTGGCACCAATTCCCTGGATTTTGTGGGGGCCAGCTTCTCCCCCATTGAGCAACGGTGACTCCAGTGGCTCCACCCCTACAACGCGGAGACCAGGCTTCTTTTCTTTCAACACCTGTCCAGTTCCGGTCAGGGTTCCTCCGGTCCCCACGCCCGCGACAAACACATCGACTGCGCCATCGGTGTCCCGCCAAATCTCTTCCGCGGTGGTCTTGCGGTGGATTTCAGGGTTTGCGGGGTTCTCAAACTGACGCGCCAGAACGGCGCCAGGAATCTCTGCGGCAATTTCGACCGCCTTGTTGACCGCTCCGGTCATGCCTTCTGCACCAGGGGTGAGCACCAGGGTTGCCCCATAAGCGCGAAGGAGCATTCGGCGCTCGCTGCTCATGGTGTCGGGCATCGCAAGAACAGCCTTGTAGCCGCGCGCTGCAGCAACCATCGCGAGCGCAATACCCGTGTTACCACTGGTGGCCTCGACGATGGTTCCACCCGGCTTCAGCTCGCCAGACGCTTCCGCCGCGTCCACCACAGCAATGGCCAAACGGTCCTTGACGGAGGACGAAGGGTTATAGAACTCAAGCTTGGCAAGGACGGTGGCGCCCGCGCCCTCGGTTACCCGGTTCAAGCGCACCAGAGGGGTGTTGCCGAAAGCTTCGGTGATGTTTCCATACACAAGTGACACGGGTGTTCCTCCTAGAGAGCGCAACAGCGAATGGACCCAGAGTATTCCGGATTGGTCACAACACCATCCCCGGAAGTAATACTGTTACGTCGATGAAAGCTACTTCGTGCTGACTGTCGCACTCGGCCTTATCGGCGCACTGGCGTATGGCGGTGCTGATTTTTATGGCGGACTCGCAGCACGGCGCTCCTCGACCATCCTCACCACACTAGGTGTTGCGCTCGTGGGCCTAGTGGGACTAGCCCTGACATCGCCCTTCGTGGCGGCAGTATCCAGCTATGACGCCTGGTTCTATGGGGCAGCGTCCGGCCTGGCTGGTGCGATTGGCATCGGACTGCTCTATGGCAGTTTGGCGATTGGGCCGATGAGCATTCTCTCTCCCGCCACAGCATTCATCTCCGCCATCGTTCCCGTGAGTGTGGGGCTATCCCAAGGTGAAGGCGGCGGAACGTTCTTCTACGTCGCTCTCGGTCTCGCCCTGCTCGCTGTCGTTCTCGTCGGGTTTGTGCCCGAAAAAGGTGCCGTTCGCCCCAGGCCCATCGGGCTCCTCATGGCGGCAGGGTCGGGAACCTTCATCGGGTTTACGGTCATCCTCATCGACCTGTCCCCTGCTAACTCTGGACTGATTCCACTCCTTGCCAACAGAATGGTGTCCTCCAGCGCCCTCATTGTTGCCGCCGGCGCGCTCGTTCTCACACGAGTGGCGCTCTCTCGCACTCCTCGACTGCCGGGGCTTACTGAGTTTCGCAGCGTGGGAACCATGATCATCATCGCGGGGGTCATGGATGTGCTCGCCAATGTCGCCGTCATCTACGGATTGCGCTCGGGAGATCTCTCGGTGATCTCCGTGTTGATTGCGCTCTATCCCGCCGGAACAATTCTGCTCGCCAGTGTCGTCTTGAAAGAGCGCATTGCGCTCATTCAGTGGGCGGGACTTGCGCTGGCCCTCGTGGCCAGCGCACTCCTCGCCCTCTAGACGCGCTCGAGTGGACGAGAAGGCTTGACGCTCTTCTCCTCCAGCTCACACGAGATACCGGCCTGCTTGAGCAGATCGACGAGGCGGCGTGACCGTGAGCGAGTCGTCAACGTAATCACACGACCCTCCTTGCCTGCACGTCCGGTGCGACCTGAGCGGTGCACATATGACTTGAAGTCGTCGGGCTGGTCCACCTGGACGACAGTGTCAATGTCGTCGACGTGAATTCCTCGCGCTGCCACATCGGTCGCAACAAGAACGTTCACGCGACCAGACGTGAGCTTCTCCAGGTTGCGGGTACGCCTGGCCTGGTTCAGATCACCGTGAAGACTGACCGCGGGAACACCGTGGTCGTCCAAGTGGTCCGCAAGCTCCTCAGCGAAGGCGCGAGTCCTGGTGAACATCAACACCTTGCCGGGACCTTGAGCAAGCTCCAAGACCACGTCGCGCTTCTGGCGCTGGTCCACGACCCACACACGGTGGTCAATGCTGGAGGACTCTTGGTTTTCTCCGGCAACCTCAAACACTGCGGGGTTGGGGAGGAACTCCGCGACGATTCCTGCGACACCGGCGTCAAGAGTGGCGGAGAACAGCAAGCGCTGCCCCGACGGTGACGTGGCGCGGAGGATGCGGCCCAAGGGCTCAATGAACCCGAGCTCCGACATGTGATCTGCCTCGTCGACAACCGAGATGACGACCTGGGACACATCGAGCTTGCCTCTGGCCATAAGGTCTTCGATACGACCGGGAGTACCAATCACGATGTCGACACCGCGCTCGAGAGCGCCGATCTGGCGACCCAGTGGCACGCCACCATAAATCTGGGTGGTGAAGAGACCCACACTCCGGGCAATGGGCTGCACGGTGCGGTCAATCTGCAACGCGAGCTCACGAGTGGGCGCAAGAATCAGAGCCCTGGGAGCGCGCCCCACAGCGCGCTTGACGCCGTTTTTGGAGAGCCTCAGCAAGCGCTCCACCAAGGGGGCGCTGAAGGCGATGGTCTTTCCCGATCCGGTGCGTCCGCGACCGAGAACGTGGCGGCCGGTCAGTGCGACGGGAATAGTCACGGCCTGCAAAGCGAAGGGGGTAATAGCTCCCTGCTCGCGAATCGCTTCCGCGATGCGCTCACCGAGGCCGAGGTCCTGGAACTCGAGGCCTTCGCCGGCGTCGGGGGCAACTGCGACAGCTTCCAACGGCTTGTGGTTGACGATCGGAGCTTGCTTGCGGGGAGCGTCAAAAGAGCGCTCATTCCGCTCTGGCCTGCGGTTCCCGCCATCGCGAGGTGGCCTGCGGTCATCACCGGAATAGGGACGACGCTCACCCGAGACCGGTCTGCGGTCGTTCTTCTTGTAAGGACGGCTTTCCGAGGATCGGAGGGGTGCGCCTTCACGCTTCTCGGCGGGGCGGCGATCGGCAGAGTCGTCACGACGACGCTCGCCGCGGGGATACTCGCCCTCAGCGTGGGCCTGGGGCCTGCGCTTCTTTTGGTCCTGGAAAGAGGTGCGTTTGGTCGGTGGGCGCCATGAAGGAGCCTTCTTGGAAGATGGCATGGATAAGGTCAGCTTTCTTTGTGATCAGATGGGGAGAAGAGGTGTCACACATGACACCAGGCCCAGATCACCAGTAGCCAGACCGGGGCTGTTTCGTCTACACATGCGGCCGCTCTCACGACTGTGAGG
>CAZPBS010000026.1:0-15329 GCA_964584925.1 uncultured Microbacteriaceae bacterium | reverse complement strand
ATGTGGGCCACCGCTGGCTCGATATCAGAAATTGGAAAGGCAACCTCAAGAACTCGGGGTTCCTTCCGGAAGAGCGCGCCTACTTTGACACGTGGATTGGTCACGAAAATTCTGAGGACTACAACACCGGCCAAGGCGGTCGGTTTGTCGACGTGGGGCGCAAGGTTCACGGCGAAGTAGAGGGCCCCTACAGCTGGTGGAGCTGGAGAGGTAAGGCGTTTGACAACGACACGGGATGGCGTATTGATTACCATCTCGCAAATGCTCCCCTGGCAGCGACGGTTAAGAACTACAGAATCGATCGAGCTCCGAGCTACGACACCAGGTGGTCTGATCACGCGCCAGTAATCGCTGACTACGACATCTAGTCCGTTACGCTAGCTACCCATGAGCACTCCCCGGCTGTTTTCTGGCATGCAGCCCTCAGCAGACTCTCTGCATTTCGGTAATTACGCTGGCGCATTGCTCCAGTGGATTGAGATGCAAAACACCCACGACGCTGTCTTCTGCGTTGTCGATCTCCACGCGATTACTGTCCCTCAGGACCCGAAGACTTTAGCTGCAACCACCAGGAAAACCGCCGCGCAATACATTGCCTGCGGGATTGACCCCGAGAAGTCCACACTGTTTGTCCAGTCTCATGTTCCGGCCCACTCGGAACTCGCCTGGATTTTGAACACCGTCACCAGCTTTGGTGAAGCAAGTCGGATGACACAGTTCAAAGACAAGTCCCATAAACAGGGTTCTGATAACGCGACTGTTGGCCTCTTCACCTATCCGATTCTTCAAGCCGCAGACATTCTGCTGTATGACGCAACGGTTGTTCCGGTGGGCGAGGACCAGCGCCAGCACATTGAACTCACTCGCAATATTGCAGAGAGATTCAATCAACGATTCGGGGAGACCTTTGTGGTCCCGGAAGTCAAAATCATGGATGCGGCCGCAAAGATTTATGATCTTCAGAACCCCGAAGCAAAAATGTCCAAGTCGGGCGATTCACCCCAGGGAATACTGTGGCTACTGGACGAACCCTCCCTCATCACGAAGAAAATCAAGTCCGCCGTCACCGATACCGACTCGGAAATACGGTTTGATCCCGAACACAAACCTGGAGTGTCCAACCTGCTGAGCTTGGCCTCGTTAGCAACGGGCAAGACCGTCAAGGCTTTAGAAGAAGAGTTCCACGGTTCAGGTTATGGGAACCTCAAGTCAGTCGTGGCAGAAGCAGTTGTGGAACTACTGGCACCGATTCGGGCGAAGACTCATGATTTGCTTGGAGACCCTGCAGAACTCGATCGCATGCTCGCGAAGGGTGCGGAAAAGGCCGAGAGAATGGCCGGCGCCACCCTTTCCGCAGTCCACGAGGCCGTGGGTCTGCTACCTCGAGCCTGAGAGTGCTCGCGTAAGGTTGCTGATGTGAAAATCTCCGTCATCGGTTGTGGCTATTTGGGTGCCGTGCATGCTGCATCCATGGCGGAGCTCGGTCATGAGGTCGTGGGCATTGACGTAAACCCCCATCGGATCGACTCTCTCCAGAGAAGCATCGCGCCGTTTCACGAGCCTGGATTTGACGCACTCTTGCTGAAGAACTCGTCTCGCCTGACGTTCACGACAGACATGTCTGCTGCCGCGGATGCCACCGTTCACTTTGTCGCTGTAGGAACTCCGCAATCAGCTGATGGCTCAGCAGATATGACCTATGTGAACTCCGCGATAGAGGGCCTCCTCCCCTACCTCTCTGACGGTGACCTCGTCGTGGGAAAGTCCACTGTTCCCGTCGGAACAGCTGAGCGTCTGTCAGAGCAGGTACAACCCACTGGTGCGGTTCTGATGTGGAACCCTGAGTTTCTCCGCGAAGGGTTTGCGGTCGAAGACACGTTGTCACCAGACCGCCTTGTCTATGGGGTCCCAGCAGGCGATGACGGAGACTCGGCCACCGCGATACTCGACGAGGTGTATAGCGAAATTATTGCCAAGGGCACCCCTCGCCTGGTGATGAACTTTGCCACCGCGGAACTTGTCAAAGTAGCTGCTAACTCTTTCCTTGCAACCAAAATTTCTTTTATCAACGCCATGGCCGAGATTGCCGATGTCACAGGGGCCAATGTGACCCAGCTCGCCGATGCCATCGGCTATGACACGCGAATCGGACGCAGGTTCCTCAACGCTGGAATCGGGTTTGGCGGGGGTTGCCTCCCGAAAGACATCCGAGGTTTTGTTGCGCGCGCTGAAGAGCTCGGTGTCGGCGATGCGCTCTCTTTCCTCAAAGACGTGGATGACATCAATGTGCGCAGGAGGACGCGAGTGGCTGAGGTTCTCACTGAGGAACTGGGCGACTTAGCCGGCAAGACCATCGCGGTGTGGGGAATCTCGTTCAAGCCAGATTCTGATGACATCCGCGACTCCCCTGCGCTCGATATCGCCGAATCACTGGCCCGGGCAGGTGCAACCGTTGTATCGGCCGATCCAGAAGGGTGGAAACCGGCACAGGCACGAATAGAGCAGTCTGGGCTCTCCGATTCCCTCACCACCACCGCAGATCATCGAGTTGCCGTGGCCGGAGCAGACGCCCTTGTTGTCGCGACGGAATGGAAAGTCTTCCAGGGTGAAAACGCCGAAACCATTGGTGAACTCATGTCAGGGAATCTTGTCGTTGACGGGAGAAACTGCCTCGACGCGGAATCCTGGAAAGCGGCGGGTTTCCGCTATCGCGGTATGGGTCGAGCCTAAGTCTCTAGTCGACCCAGTCAAAGGTTCTTGTAACGGCCTTCTTCCACAGCCGAAGTTTGTCCTCACGCTCGTGCTCTGACATCGAGGGCTCAAAGCGCTTATCTTCACTCCATTTGCCGCGAAGCTCTTCTCTGTCTTTCCAAAAACCAACGGCAAGTCCGGCCGCATATGCGGCACCCAGAGCCGTGGTCTCTGCCACCTTTGGCCTCACTACCGGAACTCCGAGAATGTCTGCCTGGAACTGCATCAGGGTCTCGTTTTTCACCATTCCCCCGTCGACCTTGAGCTCGGTGAGCTCAACACCGGCATCGGCATTGACGGCATCCAGAACTTCCCTTGTTTGGAAAGCCGTAGCTTCCAGGGCTGCTCGGGCAATGTGTCCCTTATTGATGAATCGGGTGAGCCCTACAATCACTCCTCTGGCATCCGAGCGCCAGTAGGGAGCGAAAAGGCCCGAGAATGCCGGAACCACGTAGCATCCTCCGTTGTCCGGGACGGTCGCGGCAAGGGCCTCCACCTCCGCAGCATCAGAAATGATTCCCAAGTTATCTCGCAGCCACTGCACCAAAGATCCTGTAACCGCGATAGAGCCCTCCAGGGCGTAGCGCGGGTTTTCGTCTCCTAGTTGGTAGGCAACGGTGGTGAGGAGTCCGTTCTGCGAGGTGACGGCCTTCTCGCCGGTGTTGACGATGAGGAAGTTTCCCGTCCCATAAGTGTTCTTGGATTCGCCAGTGTCGAAAGCAACCTGACCGAACGTGGCGGCTTGCTGGTCCCCGAGGATTCCCGCAATGGGAACTTCTCGCAGCAGGCTCGAAGAGTGGGCATAACCGAATACCTCCGAAGACGATCGAATCTCAGGTAAGAGCGTTGCGGGAATACCCCACGCGTCGAGAAGCTCGTGATCCCACTTACAGCTGTGCAGATCCATCAGGAGGGTTCTGGACGCGTTGGTTACATCGGTGGCGTGGACTCCGCCATCAACTCCGCCGGTCACGTTCCACAGCAACCACGTATCGGGTGTCCCGAACGCAAGCTCTCCCGCTTCAGCGGCAGCCCTCGCTCCCTCAACATTGTCAAGTATCCAGACAATCTTGCTGGCAGAAAAGTAGGTGGCAAGCGGCAGCCCTGTCTTCGCTCTGGATGCTTCGCTTCCGAGAGACTCTTCCATCGCATCGACAATGTCTTGGGTCCTGGTGTCCTGCCAAACCAAGGCGTTATGGATCGCCTTCCCTGTCTTTCGATCCCAGATAATCGCCGTCTCGCGCTGGTTGGTGATGCCAATTCCCGCAATGTCGTGGCGGGTGAGCTGTGCTCTGGAGAGAGCCTCACCCATCACCTCACGGGCGTTTGTCCAAATTTCCTCGGGTGAATGCTCCACATATCCGGCCTGAGGGAAAATCTGTTCGTGTTCGCGCTGGCTGGACGACACAATCTCGCCATCACGGGAAAAAATGATGGCTCTGGAACTCGTTGTTCCCGAATCAACGGCCATGATGTGGGAAGTCATTGTCTCCTCCTCACTCACGGGGGTTCAGTTTTCAGCCAAAATCCGTATAGTGAAGCCTAGTAAACGTGCTCCGGGGTCAGTGAAACTCTGAGCCGGCGGTGACAGTCCGCGACCCGACTGCAGAGAACTCTGTTGGCGGTTGATTGGGTGAAACTCCCAAACCGACGGTTAAAGTCCGGATGGTAGGAGACGTGAAAATGAGGTGGGAATTTTTGCCACCGCTTTTTGTGTTGCCTTTCCCGGAGCGACCTAACCAAGGAACCACACCGGATGACCAAGGCCACCTCTTCGACCGCTGACTACCAGGCGGCCATGAAGCGAGCCCTAGAGTTGGCAACCAAGGGTCCACGCTCGGGGCCCAACCCCCAGGTCGGCTGTGTCCTGCTGGATTCCTCCAACACCATCGTGGCTGAGGGCTGGCATCAGGGGTCGGGAACACCCCATGCGGAAATCATGGCACTCCATAACCTGGCCACCACGGGTCTCTCCGCGGAAGGGCTGACTGCGGTTGTCACCTTGGAGCCTTGTGCCCATACCGGAAAAACCGGACCCTGCGCCACCGCACTGCTTGATGCGGGAATAACCCGCGTCGTGTATTCAGTCTCAGATCCGGGCGCAACATCGGGTGGCGGAGCGCAACTGCTGCGCGACGCTGGAGTAGCGGTCATAGTTGGTGTCGAAGAAACTGCCGGCGCGAAATTGATTGAGCGATGGCTGCATTCCATCACGACAGGACGCCCCTGGGTCACTCTGAAGTGGGCAATGTCACTCGATGGTCGAATCGCAGCTGCTGATGGAACCAGCCAGTGGATTACCGGTCATGAGACGAGGGCTAAGGTCCACCGTGATCGATCCGACCATGACGCCATCATTGTAGGAATCAATACCGTACTCGTCGACAACCCCCGCCTTACTGGTCGTGCTCTAGAAGGCGAGCTATATCCGCACCAACCGCTCGCAATCGTGATGGGACAGAGGGATATCCCCGAGGATGCTTTGATCCGCCAGCACCCCGGAGGTTTCGAGCACGTCACCGATCACAACATCAAGGAGTTGCTGGAATCACTCGGTGAGCGAGAAATCCGAAGCGTCTATGTCGAGGGTGGTGCGACACTAGCTAGCGCCTTTCTCGCAGAACACCTCGTCGATGAAATCCACATCACCATGGGACCAATGCTGCTGGGAGGTCCGAACCTCGCCGTGACAGACCTGGGGGTGTCAACGATGGCAGAAGCCCATCCTTTGGACATTAGGGGAATCGACAGTCTTGGTGACGACATCGTTGTCACTGCCAGGCCCACCAGGGAAAGGAGCCGTTGATGTTCACAGGGCTCATTGAAGAAATGGGTTCCATTACCTCCATCACCGAAAGCGGTGATGGAGCGGTAGTGGAAATCGCCGCCTCGACAGTGCTGGAGGATGTCGCTCACGGCGACTCCATTGCCATCAGTGGAGTGTGTTTGACCGTCATCGACCACACCGCGACCAGTTTTCGTGCCGACGTCATGAAAGAAACCCTGCTCCACTCAGCCGCCAGTGCGTGGAAGCCCGGAGTACGAGTCAACCTGGAGCGTGCTGCCAAGGTGGGAGACAGGCTTGGTGGCCACATTGTTCAGGGTCACGTGGACGCCACAGCCGAAGTACTCGAAGTTCGCCCCGGGGACCAATGGCAGGTTATTCGTTTCTCTCTGAGACACGACATCGCGCCACTTGTTGCCCACAAGGGTTCCATCACGCTCGATGGAGTCTCGCTAACCATCTCTGACCTGGGCACCGACTGGGCAGAGGTGTCTCTGATTCCAGAAACACTCAGTGCCACCACGCTCGGTGAGGTAAAGGTAGGCGATCTGATGAACGTTGAGACTGATGTTCTCGCGCGGCATGTCCTTCGCCTCCGAGAGTTCGCGTCGGAGGGAGCCGCCTCATGAGCATGGGGACCATTGACGAGGCTCTCGAGCACCTTCGATTGGGTCGACCGATCATCGTGGTGGATGACGAAGCCCGAGAGAACGAAGGTGACTTCGTTTTGAGCGCCCAGCTCGCAACCCCGGAATGGGTGGGTTTCACCATTCGCCACTCTTCGGGGTATCTGTGTGCACCGATGCCCGCAGAAAGGGCCGAGGCGCTCAATCTTCCGCCTATGGTGACCGATAACGAAGACCCCAGGAAAACTGCCTACACGGTCAGCGTGGATGCTGCGACCGGGATTACCACCGGCATTAGCGCGTCTGATCGAACACGCACGCTCCGTGTCCTCGCAGATCCTGGCTCAACGCCTGCTTCCTTGATTAGACCGGGACACATCGTCCCCTTGAAATCAGCTGTCGGTGGAGTCAAAGAACGCGCGGGACACACGGAAGCCGCAGTCGAGCTCATGCAGATGGCGGGACTCGAACCTGTTGCACTTATTGGTGAGGTAGTAGGTGATGACGGAGAGCTCCTTCGACTCCCCGAGCTGTTAGAGATGGGTGAGCGTGAGCGCATGCCTGTCATCACGATCGCCCAGCTGATCAAAGAGATTGACGACAATCCCGACGGCGTCGACCTACGAGTCCCGCGCCATAGGCCTGTTTCCGATCAGCGCGTGATTTTTGAGGTGGAGACCCGGGTTCCCACCGAACACGGGACGTTTGACCTTCGCGCTTATCGCGATCGCGCCACAGGTGCAGACCACATCGCGATTGTGTCGGGCGAGCCCCGCGATGACATGCTCGTCCGTCTTCACTCGGAATGCCTCACTGGGGAGGCGATGGGTTCTCTGAAATGTGAATGTGGACCACAGTTGCAAGCCGCCATGGAGCGCATCAATGACGAGGGTGGCATCGTCATCTACCTGCGAGGCCACGAGGGTCGCGGTATTGGACTGGTCAATAAGCTCCGTGCCTATCGGCTCCAAGAGTTAGGGCTCGACACGCTGGATGCCAACCTGGCACTGGGCTTGCCGGCAGATTCCCGAGATTACGGAGCAGCCGCCGCAATCCTTGCGGATATGGGCGTCAGTTCTGTTCGGCTGTTGTCCAACAACCCTGAAAAGAGACGCCAGCTCGAGCAACACGACATCACCGTTACCTCCCTCGAACCTCTCGTCGTGGGGGTGGGAGAAGTCAACGCTGCTTACCTCGAAGCGAAACGTGACCGCATGGGTCACCACCTGCCCGGTGAACTCGCCACAGGAGCCATCACCCTCCCGAAAGAAGGACAAACACCATGAGTGGTCACGGAGCACCCACGATCAACCTCAGCGACGCCCAAGGTCTCGCGGTCACGATTGTTGCGGGGATGTGGCACGAAGAGATTGCCGAGGCGCTCATCGCTGGAGCAACTCGTGTCCTCGATGCTGCTGGCGCATCAACAACACTCGTGCGCGTGCCCGGCTCGTTTGAATTACCCGTCGTATCCAAGGCCGCACTGGACAACGGTGCGGAAGCCGTGGTCGCTTTAGGCGTCATCATTCGAGGTGGGACACCCCATTTTGAGTACGTGTCCTCCGCTGCCACAACGGGTCTCACCGATGTCGCCCTCGAGACCGGCAAACCCGTGGGGTTTGGAGTCCTCACCCTCGATGATGAACAACAGGGCCTCGATAGGGCAGGGCTACCTGGCTCCTCCGAGGACAAAGGAGCCGAGGCAGCTGAAGCTGCCCTTCAGACCGCACTCGTGTTGCGGAGTCTTCGCTAGGAGGCAAACTCCCGCACGAAGAAGGTCATTCCACTTCGTTTGATGTCGCGAAGCATGGAACGATCGGGGGGAAAGTCGGATCCAAGGATGCACACAATTCTCGAGGGGTCGATTCCGGCATCGAGCAATCCACCGACTTCGTCGCGATTTGCGTCATAGTTGCCGACGACAATCGTCGACGCTGAACTAGCGAGTTCAAGAAGTTCCGCACGAGAAGAATCGAGGGACAGCGAATCGGTGCTCCGGAGTCCGCTCGGGATGACCTTGGTGTAACCGAAGCCTTTGCCATAGTGGCGCGTCGTATCGCCTGAGAAATCATCGAAGAGGAACGAGGGCTCAAACGCCGCGACCAGAGAACTACCCAGTACTTCGGTCAGCCCGATAAAGCTGAAAGCACTCAGATAGTCGGTCCGCGAAGCGAGCGCTCGATCGAGAAAAACGACGCGCTCTGTCGACATTTCAGATATGTCAACCACATAGGAGGCCATCGCTCGAGTCGTCAGGTGCTCCTCTGCCCATCGGAAAAAGAAATCGCGCGTGTGCTGATCGGGAGTCGCCGGTCCCTCGGTCACCAACGAGTCGAGTAGGTCACTCAGTGCTCGCTTGGGGTAATGGGCAAGGGCGTATCGGCTCGACCGGGCGAGGCCTGGCATCAAAGGAATCGTTCCCGAGAACAGAATCTCGAGATGCCGGAAAGTGTCCCATCCGCCTTTCTTTGTTGAGAGGGCAAAGAAGGAGCTCCGGTACTCGTGAAGATAGTCCTCCCATGTGGTGAAGGAGTGCGGAGTACCCGGATACGTAGTGGAGAGAAAATGAGGCCGATCTGTCACGGGAACAGGCTGGACTTGAGTGGTGGGAAAAGAGAAACCCAATGGATAGACGCCGTGTTCGGAGAAGCACTGTCGTGCCACACTTCTCGGGTCCTCCTCGGCAAAGCCAGCGGAAACAAAATCCCGCTCAGGCAAGCCCGATGCTGAGCGGAGAAAAAGGGAGGAATCTAATTCCCGGGTGTAGTAGTCGGGCCGACCAACGGGAGCTGGATGGGGAGTCCCTCTCAGGAGGTGCCCCATTTTCATTCGGGCCACCCGGTAGGCCCCCACGAGCTTGGACCGTTGCGGAAGCACTCTCGAAGCGTTGTCCCGGGTCACAGTGGGAGTTTATCGGGGAGCGAACACGAGCCCTGGAACCTTAGCCTTAGGGCACACTCGTAGGAGAAAAAGGAAGAAAAACAGATGAGCATGGCTTTCGGTTCGCGTCGACGCGGCATGAACTATCGAGACACCGATGATGGCTCGCCCCGGGCAACGTTTCGACAGTTGATGCCGTTCTTGCTCGAACACAAAAGAGTGTTGAGTCTCGTCATCCTTCTGAGCACGGCCGGAGCGCTCACCACCCTCGCCCAACCCCTCGTGGTGAGCCAGGTGATTACTGTGGTCGAAGCTGCTCAACCACTGGGGAACCTTGTTTGGGTGCTTGTCGGTCTCGTCGTGGCTTCTGCAGCACTGTCGGGTTTTCGACACTATCTTTTGCAGCGCACCGGTGAGGGTGTGGTTCTCTCCTCTCGCAAAGCGTTGGTGCGCCGTATGCTCAACCTCCCCGTTTCTGAGTTTGACCAGCGCCGAACCGGGGACCTGGTGTCCAGGGTGGGCAGTGACACGACGCTCCTTCGCGCTGTCCTCACGCAAGGGCTCGTGGAGGCAATCGGTGGAGCACTGACTTTTCTCGGCGCGGTCGCAGCAATGATCTACCTAGATGGATTTCTTTTTCTCCTCACGGCGCTCGTGGTGAGTATTGCGGTGACTGCGGTGGTAACGCTCTCACGACGAATTCGCGTGGCCAGCCGGAAAGCGCAAGACAAGGTGGGGGACCTCACCTCGAGCGTTGAGCGGGCCATCAGCGCGGTGAGAACAGTCCGAGCGTCCAACGCGACGGAGCGAGAAATCCAGAGTGTTGAGAAGGACGCGGAGGGAGCCTGGAGGCTCGGGCTCGATGTGGCAAAGATTTCCGCTTTGGTTGTGCCCGTTTCCGGTATCGCCCTTCAGGTTGCTTTCCTGGTTGTGCTGGGTGTTGGAGGATTCCGAGTGGCGAGCGGCTCCTTGCCGGTGGCCGACTTGGTGGCGTTCATTCTGTTCTTGTTCATGATGATCATGCCTCTTGGGCAAGCCTTTGGAGCCATCACATCGGTCAACCAAGCCTTAGGAGCGCTCGGCAGAATCCAGGAGATCATTTCCCTCCCGAGCGAGACAGAACATGACACGGTCACCGCCTACAGCGAGCCAGAATCTCAGGGGCCCTTTGCCATTGAATTCGATGGAGTCTCGTTTAGCTACCCCGCCTCAGCTCATAAGACTGAAGCCGAGAAAGTCCTAGCGGAGACACTAGGAACCCATGACTTGGACACTCTTGCAACGGGCGAAATCTCCCTTCCCGCTCACCGTGACACTGTCCTCAAGACTGTGTCCTTCCAGATTCCAGTGGGTAGCAAGACCGCCATCGTGGGACCTAGCGGGGCGGGAAAGAGTAGCCTGCTGTCGCTACTGGAGCGTTTCTATGACCCACAATCGGGCTCCATTCGGGTGTTTGGAAATGACATCACGGGCCTCTCCCGCCAGTCTCTCCGGTCACTATTTGGTTATGTCGAACAGGATGCTCCGGTTCTGGCCGGGAGTATCCGGGACAACCTCACGATTGCCTCGCCGACAGCCAGCGACGAAGATCTCCGGTCGGTCTTGGATGAGGTCAACCTGACCGGAATTCTGGACCGCGATGAGCGCGGTCTCGATGCCCAGGTTGGTGAGGGAGGGGTGCTCCTATCGGGTGGTGAGCGCCAGCGTCTTGCGATAGCACGAGCCCTGCTCCAGTCACCTCCTGTGCTCCTGCTCGACGAGTCGACGTCCTCTCTCGATGGGCCCAATGAGCTGCTCATGAAGACCGCTATCGACAAAGTGTCACAGAACCGAACTTTGGTGGTTATCGCACACCGCCTCGCCACCGTGGTGGATAGCGACCAAATCATCGTGTTGTCTCAGGGTCAGATCGATGCGGTGGGAAACCATGCGGAGCTTCTCGAGAGCTCAGCTCTTTACCGAGATCTAGCGGAGCACCAACTCTTGGTCTAGTTACTGGGGTTTGGCTGAGGGTCCGCGCAGGAGAAGGCGGACACGATTAGACAGCCGACGCCAGACGTAACGGACAAAGAGACCTGCGAGGTCAAACGGGGTCAGTGTAAAACGGTGCTGGAGCACTCGCTTTCGATAGAGCTTCTCACTGGCCTGTGACACAAAACCCTTGTATTGGTCGTGGTCTCCCGCCATAAACGAGCCGTGGCCGTGGTGATAGAAAGAGCCCCCCAGATAGAAAGAGCCACGGTAGCCATTGAATGCTGGGGTGTGCTCGAGGAGGGTCACAGGCTGTCCGGTCGCCTGCAACTGTTTGCCCACTCGACGGCCTGTATCTGGGGCACCTTTTCGATGGGCCCGCTCGAGATAATCCTCAGAGAAATTCACGATGCTTCGAAGGTTCGCGGGAAACACCATCAAACAGGGGTGAGTTTGTGACTTACTGCCGGGGACGAGGGCGAGAGAAATATCGTCCAGCGAAGATATCCACGCGGTGCTGACCGGAAATGCATCGGAGTCCATCACGATGATGTGTGACGTCGTGAAGTTGCCTTGCGCGAGAGCACGATCTAGTGCTGCCGGGTGGTCGTGACCTTCCACTGCGATTTGAGCAGAATCTGGCTCGAACGTGAGAACTTCTGTCACTAGGGGGAGCGCTCGCAGCTCATCAGCTGAACTCCGAGACTGATCCACAATCACAGCACTCTTTACGGCGTCGCCCGAGAGAGCTTTCACCTGGCTCAGCATGTGCTCGATCCAGAACAGGTCTCCGTAATGGCACGACACCACGGTGTATGTCGGGGCGTCAGTGGTCGGCAAAGGTAACTCCTGCTTCAGCCATTTCTGCCCGAGCTGTCTGCTCCGTTTGGGCCGACACCGCGGCAACGAGGTGGTTCAAGACTCGGACCCTGAACCCCTCCTTTGTGGCATCGAGCGCACTCGCTCGCACGCAGTGGTCAGTGGCGATTCCCACCACATCGACATCCGTCACTCCAGCGCTCGCAAGCACCTCCTTCGCCGTGCGATCGTCGTCGGTATGGCCCTCGAACAATGAATAGGAGGGAACACCCTGGCCCTTCTTGAGGTGAATGGTGTCCTCGGGAAGCGTCAATTTCGGGTGGTACTCCGCCCCGTGGGTGCCCGCAACACAGTGTGGGGGCCACGTCGTGACAAAATTGGGAGCCTCTCCTTCGGCGGCAAAATGACCACCATTGTCATTGTCAGCGTCGTGCCAATCCCGAGAAGCAACAATCACCGCATAATCGGAACGGTGCTCGTCTACGAACTTCGAAATGGCGTTAGCGACGCGCTCGCCACCATCGACTCCAAGGGCTCCGCCCTCGCAAAAATCGTTTTGAACATCCACGACCAACAGACCGCGCATCAGATCACCCCTCCAGGCTAAAAGTCTGCCAGGTTTGCTCCGCAGGAGTAGACGCCGACAACAAGACTCTCTAGCGCTTCCCTCGCCACATCCGTCACAGCACCGTTGGCAAAGAAGGCAAAAACTGCGTCAGTGTCGTCCTCCGCGCTGACCCAACCGGCAAGAGATCGTGTGCCCTGAATGCTTCCGGTCTTGGCAAACACTCGTCCTTGCGCAACCGAGTTCTCACCGGAAAAACGATCATCCAACGAGCCGTCAACTCCGGCAATCGGCAAACCCTCACCAACCAGGCTTATCTCACCCTCACTGCGATAGACCTCCGAAAGCACCGCTGCGACAGAAACGGGGGTCACCCTGTTGTCGCCGGAGAGACCTGAAGCATCATCGATAACGAGACCCTCGATGTCGATTCCCCGTTGCGCTATCGCGGCGAGCAGCGCCTCGCCGACCGAATCACCCGAACCATCAAGACCCTGAGACAGAGCAATATGGCGACCCAACATCTCCGCGAGGGTGTTGTCACTCTCTTTCAACATGTAGGTGACGAGCTCAGAGACAGGTCTCGACGATACCGAAGCCAAGGGAGTAACGGAGTCAGGCGCCTCTTCGTAAGAAACAGACACGTATCGTGAGGAGTTTCCGGCTTCGCGCAGAGCACTCACGAACGCGGAGGCAGCTCTAGCCATGGGATCTCCGCTTCGTTCACCCATGACAGCCGAGGGATTGAATCTGTCACCATCAATCTGAAGGGGGGTGACGCGAGACATGTACCCCTTTGTTCTTGCGCTAGAGGCCCACGCGTCCCGCCAGTTGTCGTCGGGGTTCCACAAACTTGCATCGACAACCAATTCACGAATGGTGACGCTCTCACCCTCGGGAAGCGATGTCCTGATCGCGGCAATTGTCAGATCTGCAAGTTCTGAGAGTTTGGGCGCTCCAGAATAGACGCTGTCAACGCCCTCTGGGGTCGCACTCAACGTGAGGTCTCCCCCAGCTCGGAGGACAACGACGTCAGGGTCTTCGGTCGACAAAGTGGTGGTGGAGAAGGTGGTGTCAGGTCCCAGTACTGTGAGCGCTGCAACGGCGGTAAGAACCTTCTGAACACTCGCCGGTGCCACAAAGGTCTCCCCACCGCGCTGGAAAAGCACTTCGTTGGTGAGGGGGTCGACAACAACCCCCGAAAAATCGCCCAACTCTTCGGACTCAACCAGGCTCTGAATGGAACACGTCGGTATGCGCAGCGCTGCCAACTCAACAGAAGGGACGGTCCGTGACACTGCGCTCTGGACAACGGCCTCCGGCTCCGGTGCAACCGAATCCGCAATGACGTCGGCTGACAAGCCTGCGGTCACAATTCCTAACCCGTAGGCACCGCCGGTACCAAGAAGGACAGCAACGGCGAGTGCGATGGAACCCACAATTCGTCGGCTTATGCCGGGAGAGGGCGACTGGGGCATATCGTCCAGACTACCGAGCTAGCCGTCCTTTGCTTCGGAAGCCAAATCCTCGAGAATCGCCGATGCCCACCAGGCAACATCGTGGGTACGCACCTCTTCTCGAAGAGCGCTCATACGCTGTGCTTGTTCTTTCGGCGCCATTCTCATGGCGCGAATCATCGCGCTCTGGAGCTCCTCAGCGTTTGTGGGATCGGCGATGATGGCGTCGACCATGCGATCAGCTGCTCCAGTGTGAGGACTCAAGACAAGAACACCGGAATTGTCGTTCTTACACGCGACAAACTCCTTGGCAACGAGGTTCATACCGTCTCGGAGCGAGCTCACCACCGCGATATCTGAGGCAACAAAGAGGGCAAGCATCTCTTCGCGTTCGAGGTTCTGAGCAAGAAATACGACAGCAGGTCCTCCGTGTGAGCGGGGAAAGTCGTGATTGATCCTGGACACAATCGTGTCAATACGAGCCCGAAGGGCCTGGTAGCTCGGAACATTTTCCCGGGAGGGGCTACCAGCCTGAACCATGATGGTGTCATCGGGATTGATGTCCCCAGATCGGAGCAGCGCCTCGTAAGCTTCGAGTCGCTCCGGTATTCCCTTGGTGTAATCGATCCGATCCACACCGAGAAACACGGTGGTGGGGTTGCCCCACTCCCGTCTCAGCTCGTGAGCCCTCTGGACAACCCCGCTGTCGCTCGCACTGCGGGAAACCTCAGCAAAATCAAGAGAGATCGGATACGTTTTGGCTGTCATTGACTCTGCGCTATCGCCACTCGCCTGGACGAAATAATCTCGGTCCTGATCGCGCTGGAATCCGGCAATGTTGGAAGCAGCCACTCCCGCAACGAGCTCTGAATGCTGCGGAAGCGCTGCAAGAACTTCGGGAGCGCAAAAAGGAATGTGGTGGAAGTAGCCGATGACAACATCGGGCCTCAGTTGTCGCAATAGGTGGGGCACCATCATCATCTGATAGTCATGAACCCACACCGTTCCACCGGGGCTCACGCACTGAGCCGCCTGCTTCGCACAGCGTGAGTTCACCTCCAGGTAAGCCTCCCACCAGGCGTCGTGAAATTCTGGGGGAACCCCAACGTCATGGAACAGTGGCCACAGTGTCGAGTTACTGAAACCCTCATAGTGTCGCTCGACAAGGTCTTTATCGAGAGAAACCGGGAACAGGGTGATGTCGTCGAGTACAAGTGGCTCGGGATCGGCGAGGTCTGTGCCGTCCCATCCCACCCAGGCAGCGTTTCGCCCTCGGAGAGATGGTGCGACGGCCGCGACGAGGCCTCCAGGAGATAGCGCTGGAATACGAGTGCCACCAGCCTCAACAGTAAACGTCACCGGAAGTCGATTAGACACCACGACCAGGGGAAAAGTCGCTGGAGTAGTTTCGCTGGACACCCTTCGGAGAGTAGCAGGGCCAACCCCAGCGCTCCCTTTTGCCCCTGAGGCTGGAC
>CAZPBS010000025.1:1401-16111 GCA_964584925.1 uncultured Microbacteriaceae bacterium | reverse complement strand
CTGCGTTGGCTTCGTCCTCCTTCGCATCCAGCTCAGCTTTCTGCTGGTAGAGCACGTCACCCGCGGCCTTAAACTTCGCCCATAGCGCATCTTCGACGCTGCGTTGAGCCCGCGGTGCAGCCTTCCACTGCGTGAGCAGCTTCTGGTAAGCCGAGATTCCCTCGGCACCCTGGGGCGCGAGGGCCTGGGCCTGCTCTATCAGAGCCTTCTTGATGTTTTTGGATTCTTTTGTTTTGGATTCAAGTTCCTGGAAATGTGCTCGCCTGGCCTTCTCCAGCGAATTCTTTGCCGCGCGGAAGCGACCCCACAGGACATCCGCGGTTTTCTTAGGGATTCGCGGTCCTGTTTGCTGGTGATTTTGCCACTGCTCGAAAAGCTCAGTCATACGGTGACCGGTCGCTTTCCAGCGAATCTTCGCGACATCCTCTGCGGCGAGCTTCTCCATCTCCGCAACAATCGCTTCGCGGGTGCTCAGTGCCTCCTCGAGAGCCGCCGCATTCTCCTGCGCTTGGGCTTCGACGAGGGCGGGGAGTGCATCCTTGATTGCTTGGGCTCTCGTGCGCAGTGCTGGTAGGTCTCCCACTGCCGAGGGCTCAATAAGTTCGTCCAGTAGCTTGTTGACTTGTGCTGAAAGGTCCTTTGAGGAGGCTTTGGCGGCCAGCCTTTGTTCGGCCAACGTTACTTTGGCCTCGAGTTCTGAGAACTTGCGCTCGAAGTAGGCAAGCGCTTCTTCGGGCGTCCCGTCAGGGAAGCTGCCGACTGGTCTCCAGGTGCCGCCGTCATGAACGAGTACGGTCCCATCGTCGTCAACGCGACCGTGGGGATTGGCTTCTGCTGCCATGACTCCTCGAACTGTATGCATTACGGTGGGACGCCCGCCAGCCTACTCCAGCAGACAGCACAACTTGGGCCTGAGCCAAACTTATTACTGGATTGTGATGCTCTCGATAAATGCAGGCATCGCAGGTCGACCATCGGTGGAACCATCTGCCGTGCCCGGTTCAACATAGGTCTTAATGAAGCCATCGAGCCCGTTCGTGACCTTTCCGAACACGGTGTAGCCCCCCGCGATGTCATCGGGGATCTCACTGTCCTCATACACGATGAAGAACTGGCTGCCCATGCTGGAAGCGTCGTTAGACGCTCTGGCCATAGCAAGGGTCCCCGCCGGGTAGACACCGTCCTCGGGGGTGTTCTCAAGAGGGCCAAAGGTGTAACCGGGGTTTCCGATACCAATACCTAGCGGGTCTCCGCACTGCACCACGAAGAGTCCCTCTGTGGTGAGTCGGTGGCACGCGCTGTCATCGAAGTAATTCCAGGAGTTCAGGTCCACGAAGCTGGCGACAGCCTGAGGAGCGCTCGCTCCATCCAGGGTGATGTCGAGAGTGGCGTCCCGCAACACCAGTTCACCTGTCCACTCTCGATATTCACTGACGCTTGCGTCAGCAACAGTGGCTGGCTTACCCGGCCCAATGGTCGAATAGGCCCACAGCCCCAGACCAGAGATAGTGACCGCCACTACGGCTGCAACGCTCCATACCCACTGGTCTTTGACCGAGCGAGAGCGGTGATGCGCGTGGAACGTCTGCCTGGCCGTAAATTGCTTAAGCTGGTCGCGCCGTGCCTTGTCAGCTGTTGCCACAGTAGGTTCTCCCTCGAAATAACCTTCTCATCCTAGAGGTGGGACCTCGCTAGCATGATGTGATGTCCAGCGACTCGTTGTTTCGTGCACCGGTTCCCCTGGCTGTTGCCCTTCGCCCCACCAGCGTTGACGAGGTTATCGGGCAAGATCACGTTCTGAGTGCAGGGAGTCCGCTGCGCATGCTTGCGGACCCAGAGCGCGAAGGCCCGGGAAGCTCCGTTATTTTGTGGGGTCCTCCTGGGACAGGCAAGACGACTCTTGCGAGCGTGATTGCTCGATCCTCCGGGCGGAAGTTTGTCGAGCTCTCTGCTGTAACCGCGGGCGTGAAAGACGTACGCGATGTGATGAGCGATGCGCGAGTGGAAGGCGAGCTCTCGGGTCGCGCGCCGGTGTTGTTCTTGGATGAGATCCACCGCTTCTCTAAAGCTCAGCAAGACGCACTTCTCCCCGGAGTGGAAAACGGCCTTGTGGTGCTCATCGCAGCGACAACCGAGAACCCGTCGTTTTCCGTGATTTCACCCCTGCTGAGTCGGTCATTGCTCATCACCTTGCAGCCTTTGGGTCCAGACCACATACGGGACGTTCTCGATCGGGCCGTTGCTGATTCCAGGGGGCTTGCGGGAGCGTTTACCCTCGACGATGATGCGCGAGAGGACCTGGTTCGGATAGCAGGAGGAGATGCCAGAAAGGCCCTGACAGCGCTGGAAGCAAGTGCGGGTGTGGCCAGCGCCGGGGGAGTATCCACGATTGATGCTGAACACGTGGCTCTCGCCGTCGATCGAGCGCTCGTGCGCTACGACTCCGGAGGAGACCAGCACTATGACGTGATCAGTGCTTTCATCAAGTCCGTCCGTGGCAGTGATGCGGACGCAGCCCTTCACTATCTCGCCCGCATGATTGAGGCGGGGGAAGACCCGCGCTTTATCGCGCGTCGACTGATCATTCTGGCGTCCGAGGACATTGGGCTGGCAGATCCTCAAGCATTGACCTTGGCCGTATCCGCCGCTCAAGCCATAGCCCTCATCGGAATGCCTGAGGGGCGTATCCCGCTCGCAGAAGCCACCGTTTATCTCGCCTTAGCTCCGAAATCCAACGCTGCGTATGTGGGGATTAATGAGGCGCAGCGCGACATTAGAGAGGGCAGGTCTGGAGAGGTCCCGACCCCATTACGAGACGCTCATTACCCTGGTTCCAGCAATCTGGGCCACGGGCAGGGATATCGCTATCCCCATGATGATGCGGCGGGCATCGTCTCCCAAAGCTACGCGCCTGACTCTTTGTTGGATGCTCACTATTACCGACCTGTCGCCAGGGGTCTCGAGCGGGAGTTGCAGGAGCGCTCGCGACACATTAGGGACATTCTTCGAGGCGACACGGACTAGGGAAACCTCTGGTTCTGTGGTACTTTTGCCTCTGGTCTGAGACCCTGACTTCGTGCGGCTGCGGAGCCTGGGATCTTCAGAAAGGTCGCTGTAGCCGCGTCTTTCGATAGACACAATCCCTCACGTTTGGATTTGTTGTGATGCTTCGGCATCGACCCCGTTACCAAGGAGAAATTTTCGTGTCGACTCGTTCACGCACCAGAAGCAAGACCCGCCTGTCCCGCGCGCTGGGTATTCCGCTCACGCCGAAGGCAGCCAAGTACCTTGAAAAGCGCCCGTATGCTCCCGGTGAGCACGGTCGTACCAAGCGCAAGGCCGACAGTGACTACGCTGTCCGTCTGCGCGAAAAGCAGCGTCTGCGCGCCCAGTACGGCATCCGTGAGGCACAGCTTCGCCGTGTCTTCGAAGAAGCCCGTAAGACCCAAGGTTTGAGTGGTGAGAACCTCGTTGAGCTTTTGGAGATGCGTCTTGACGCTCTCGTTCTTCGTTCGGGCTTTGCTCGCACCACGGCTCAGGCGCGCCAGATGGTCGTGCACCGCCACATCCTCGTCAATGGAGAACTGGTGGACCGTCCGTCGTTCCGCGTCAAGCCCGGTCAGATGATTCACGTCAAGCCACGCAGTGAAGAGATGGAGCCCTTCCAGGTTGCGGCAGCGGGCGCACACGTCGATGTGCTGCCACCTGTGCCCGGTTACCTTGAGGTGGAAATCGACAAGCTTCAGGCTGTACTTCTTCGTCGCCCCAAGCGTGCCGAGGTCCCTGTGACCTGTGACGTGCAGTTGGTCGTGGAGTACTACGCCGCGCGCTAAATTCCTGTCACACGGTGGTGGGGGAGATTTCTTCCCCACCACCGTTGTGTCCGGGGTGTTCTAGGCTTAGCCAGGGAGGAAAGAGCGATGGGGAAGTTTCTTGCGGCACTTCTGGGAGTGATTTCTGGGTTTGTCATTGCTCACGTGGTGAACGAAACCCCAGAGGGTCGTGCTTTCTTTGCCCGATCAAGAGCCACGCTCGAAACCTTTACCGAGGGCGTTAAAGACGCCTACCGCCGGTAGGGCTGCGGGGGAAGTCGCACCATGGAAACCGCCGATATTCAGCAGCGCTGGTTGACATTTTTTGGTGATCGAGGCCATACGGTGGTGCCCTCTGCCTCCCTTGTGAGCGATGACCCTACCCTCATGTTCACGGTCGCGGGGATGGTTCCCTTCATCCCCTACTTGACCGGTGTTGTGCCAGCTCCCTACCCCCGCGCGACTAGTGTCCAGAAGTGCATTAGGACACTGGATATTGAGGAGGTAGGCAAGACAACCCGTCACGGCACCTTCTTTCAAATGAATGGCAATTTCTCGTTCGGGGATTACTTCAAAGAGGGCGCGATTGGGTACGCCTGGGAACTCCTCACCACCTCCGAAGCTGACGGCGGGCTTGGATTCGACGAGAAAGACCTGTGGGTCACCGTCTACGAAGAAGACGATGAGGCCGAGAAGCTCTGGAGAGAGATAGCGGGAATCCCCGCTCAGAGGATTCAACGCATGGGCCGGGCCGACAACTATTGGTCCACCGGCCAACCTGGCCCTGCTGGGCCATGCTCGGAGATCTATTTCGATAGAGGTCCGGAATTTGGCCCTGACGGCGGTCCAGCTGTCGACGACACGAGGTATGTCGAGATTTGGAACCTCGTGTTCATGCAGTACCAGATTGAGAATGTTCGTAGCAAAGTCGATTTCGACATCGTGGGTGAGCTGCCCCAAAAGAACATCGATACCGGTATGGGCATGGAACGTGTCGCCTTCCTGAAGCAGGGTGTGGCGAACATGTACGAGATTGATCAGGTTCGACCTGTTCTCGACGTTGCGTCCGAGCTTTCAGGTCGCCGCTATGGGGCCGATCAGGAAGACGATGTCCGCATGCGCGTCATCGCGGACCACATTCGCTCTTCCCTCATGCTGATGACCGATGGTGTTGTCCCTTCCAATGACGGTCGAGGGTATGTCCTGCGCAGACTGCTGCGACGCAGCATCCGGTCAATGCGACTCCTGGGGGTGCATGAAGCCAGCTTCACCGAGCTGTTTGCTGCATCGAGGGACGCCATGTCCAGCGCGTACCCTGACGTGGCCGCTGAATATGACCGCGTTGCGGCACTCGCCACTGCGGAGGAGGAGTCTTTCCTTCGGACCCTTGAGGCGGGAACATCAATCCTCGACGTCGCGGTAGGAGAAACGCGGACAGCAGGAAAGTCAGCACTCGCTGGTGATACTGCCTTCTTGCTCCATGACACCTATGGTTTTCCCATCGATCTGACGCTGGAAATTGCGGAAGAGTCCGGCCTGAGTGTGGATAGAGAGAGCTTCGACGCTCTGATGGCGGAACAGAGGACCAGGGCCAAATCTGACGCACGGTCGAAGAAGTCGGCTCTGGCCGATTTGTCGGTCTATCGAGAGTTCAGGGCCTCTGGCGAAACAGTGTTTACGGGTTACGACACTCTTCAAATCGAGTCAGAAATCCTGGGAATACTCCATGATGGTCAGAGCGTGGCGACTGCCTCGCAAGGCCAGCAGGTTGAAGTAATTCTGGCCTCCACCCCTCTCTATGCGGAATCCGGTGGGCAAGTCTCTGATGCTGGTTCCCTGAAGGGCGAGGGCGGAACCGCTCGAGTAGTGGACGTTCAAAAGCCGATTCCGGGTCTCATCAGTCACACCGTTGCTATCGACGCTGGTGAGCTGTCAGTGGGGGAGACGGTGGTGGCTGAGGTGGACGCTCCCACCCGATCTGAAGGACAGCGCGCTCACTCCGCGACCCACCTTGTTCATGCCGCTCTTCGGGACACCTTGGGCCCCCATGCGACGCAGGCGGGGTCGCTGAACCGGGCCGGGTATATGCGCCTTGACTTTTCCTGGAACCAGGCTCTTTCGGAAGACGCCGAGGTCGCCATCGAGTCCGTCGTGAACCAGGCAATCCGGGACGACCTTGAAGTGACCACGCGGATTCTCCCGGTCGACGAAGCCAAATCCCTCGGAGCTATGGCGCTGTTTGGGGAAAAGTACGGAGACACGGTTCGTATGGTGGACATCGGCGGTCCTTGGTCGAGAGAACTCTGCGCGGGAACACACGTTGGCCGCTCGTCGCAGATAGGTGTTGTGACGATTCTGGGCGAGTCATCAGTCAGCTCCACCGCACGGCGCATTGAGGCGCTCGTCGGCCGGGCGGCGGTGGAAAATTTCTCTGTCGAGAAAGCGCTCATCCGTAAGCTGACCAGCTTGCTCAAGACGCCGCGGGAAGACATCACCTCGCGGGTTGAAGAACTGGTCACTCAGGTTAAGACCCTGGAGAAGAAGGTCTCTCAAGCCGGCGCAGCGGGACTCAACGCGATGGTTCCCTCGTTGGCCGCCCAGGTGCGTGATGGAGCTGTGCCTTCCGTGGTTGCAGAAGTGACCGGTGTTCACAGTGCGGATGAGCTTCGGTCTCTGACTTCATCGGTGGCGTCTGCCTTGGCCGGAGGGCCTCACCTTGTGGCGCTCGGAGCGTCGATTGACGGTCGCGGAACTATCGTCGTTGCAGCCTCACCAGAAGCTGTTGCAAAGGGAGCTCACGCAGGGGATCTGGTCAAAGCTGCCTCCGCGACCATGGGTGGCGGTGGTGGCGGTAAACCACAGCTAGCCCAGGGCGGTGGACCTGAGGGCTCTGCCCTTGCGCTTGCCCTTCGGGATGTTCAGAGCGCAGTGGATTCGATGAGGTGAGAAAAGGTGCCAGGCTGGGTGTCGACGTCGGAACTGTCCGAGTCGGTATAGCCCGTAGCGATGCGGAGGGGCTGGTGGCGGTGCCGGTTCGGACGCTTGCCAGGGAGTCAGCCCTTGCGTCCATTGCCGCACTGGTGGACGATCTTGAACCCCTTGAGGTGATTATCGGTCTACCCCTCGGTCTTTCCGGATCCGCCACCGCCTCCACCGAAGACGCCGAGGCATTTGCCCGACAGTTGGCTATCCAAGTCTCTGTTCCGGTGCGGATGGTTGACGAGCGACTCTCCACGGTTCAGGCTCAAGCTGGTTTCCGTGAGGCGGGTAGGTCCAGGAAATCTCAGCGGGGAGTCATCGACCAGGCTGCCGCTGTTATCCTTTTGCAACATGCGCTGGACAGTGAGCGAGCTCAGGGGGTGGCGCCGGGACATCGGGTTGATGTGAACGGCTCGAGCAATGACTAGCGACTCTGATTTCGACAAGATTTTCAACACCCTTCCTGGTGAGCAACCTGAGGCAGGTCCTCTGCGTCCCCGCGAGCAAGCACGCCCGCGCAGAGAGCCAGCCAGAGGCGGTTGGGGCAAGCGAATCTTTGCGGGGGTGGCACTCGCGATACTGGTGTTGTCGGGGACTGGTGTGTGGCTGCTGTGGAATGAGTACGGCACGCGAATTGCGGACTACTTTGCCCAAGAAGAGGTGCCCAACTTTGAGGGCGGGGGAGCGGAACCCGCTATCGAAATAGTTGTCAACCCCGGAGATATCGGGGAAACTGTCGCCCGCAACCTTGCCGAGGCAGGCGTGACCGCGTCCTTCGAGGCGGTCTATGAGGTTTTGCTTCAAGACGCCACCATCACGTTCCAACCGGGGACGTATCGGTTGCTCACGGGAATGTCGGCGGATAGTGCCATTGCTGCTCTGCGAGATCCGAATAATCGAATTCAGATCGAGATTTTGATCACCGAAGGTGTCACCCTGCAACGCGCTCTCGAAACTATCGCCGAGAAGGCCTCACTGCCCCTTGACTCTCTGACCGAGGCTGTCAGTGACCCCTCCCTGTATGGCGTCAATCCTGATAACGGAAGCCTTGAAGGGTATCTCTTTCCGGCCACCTACACCTTTGAGCCCGGAGCTACCGCCGGAGACATTGTGGCTCGGATGGTCGAAGAGATGAAGAGTCGCCTGGAGTCCGCTGGTGTCGCAGAAGAGGACTGGCACGAGACCCTGACTTTGGCGGCTCTCATCCAGCGTGAAGCCCGTTTTGATGAGGATTTCTATCGAGTGGCCAGGGTTTTCACGAACCGTCTTGACATCAACATGCCGCTGCAATCCGACGCCACAGTGACGTACTGGACTGGCAAGTATGAGAGCGTTGGAACCAGCGATGCAGATCGAGCCGATGGTGGCAACCCCTTCAATACCTACGTATACACAGGTCTCCCGCCGGGACCCATCTCTCTCCCTGGCGAGCTCGCGATTAACGCGGCTTTGGAGCCTGCGGACGGAAACTGGCTGTATTTCGTCGCGGTAGATTTGCGCACGGGCGAGACGGTGTTCTCCGATACCTACCAGCAACACTTGCGCGCGGTGGAACAGTGGCTCTCGTGGTGCAGGGAGAGTGAAGAGAATGGCGCCTATTGCTGAGACCGATTTTGAGGTGTGGGGAGACCCGGTAGAGCATTCGCTGTCGCCCGCGCTGCACCGGGCCGCCTACGCAGCCATGGGTCTTCCGTGGACCTATCACTATCGGGAGGTCACACAAGAACTGATCACGCCTGCCTGGGTGGGGGTCGGCGCACACCTTGGGGGGATTTCTCTCACCATGCCCCTCAAAGAGCGTGTGCTGGACATCATCGCGCCACGGGATTCGATTGTTGACCATCTGCACGCCGCCAACACTGTGTATCGCTCGGGGCAGACTCAGGTACTTTCCAACACCGATCCGTTTGGTGTCGAGAAGGCGCTGGAGCGGTTTGATATTCAGGCCGAGCGAGCTTGGATCCTCGGGGCTGGAGCGACTGCCCGCTCCGTTGGCTACGCCCTCTGGAAGCGAGGGGCAACCTCGGTCACGATCTTCGCGCGAGGGGTAGAAAGAGCTGAGCGGAGCGCTAATTTTCTTCGTGAGTGCGGTCTCTCAACCCAAGTGCAGCATTTCTCAGACCTTGAACACGTCATGCCGCCTCAGCTTGTTGCGTCAACGTTACCCGGAGGTCAAGAAGACCTCCCTGGCATGCCCGACGTTGTTATCGAGTCTGCAGCCCTGTTCGACGTGGCGTATTCTCCATGGCCCTCGCGCTATGCGAAGGCATGGGAAAATTCCCCACTGCAGGTGGTGTCTGGCCTATGGATGCTCGCCTATCAAGCACTGGCGCAGATTCGGTTGTTTGTCCATGAGGATCCGACGCTTCCTCTTCCTGAGGAAGAGGAAGTATTCGCCGCAATGTTAGGGGCCATCGGCCTTTCCCCTGAGTAATGGGTGTCCTGATTCATGGGACAATATGACAATGCTTCGATGGATAACAGCGGGTGAGTCGCACGGTCCGGAACTCATAGGTGTCCTTGAGGGATTCCCCGCGGGTGTCCCTCTTCTGATTGAGGATGTCCAGGCGGATCTCGCTCGCCGACGTCTCGGCTACGGGCGCGGAGCGAGGATGAAGTTTGAAGCGGATGCCGTGAGTTTCTCCGGTGGTGTTCGGCACGGCCTTACCCAAGGCGGTCCTGTCGCGTTGAGAGTAGAGAACACTGAATGGCCAAAGTGGGAGACGGTAATGAGTCCGCACCCCGTCGACCCGGCAGAACTCCAGGGTGGTCGCGCCCAGGCGCTTACCCGTCCCAGGCCCGGTCATGCTGACTTGGCGGGTATGCAAAAGTATGGTTTCGAGGACTCGAGACCTGTTTTGGAGCGCGCTAGCGCCCGTGAAACCGCGGCTCGTGTGGCGCTCGGCGCCGTTGCACGAGCTTTTCTCCGGGAGCTCGGAGTTTCTGTTGTATCCCACACGGTGGCGATTGGCCCGGTCATGGTCCCCGAGGATGCCGCCATTCCCGGTCCGGAAGATGTCGGGCGCTTGGACGAGGACCCTTTGCGTTGCGCACACGAGGAGACGTCCGTTGCGATGGTCGCCGAGGTCGATCAAGCACACAAAGACGGAGACACCCTCGGTGGTGTTGTGGAAGTTGTCGTCAGGGGTTTGCCTCCAGGGGTGGGTTCCTACGTTCACTGGGATCGTCGCCTCGACTCACGACTCGCTGGGGCGCTCATGGGAATCCAGGCCATCAAGGGCGTTGAGGTCGGTGATGGTTTCACGACCACCCGACGCCGCGGTTCCGAAGCCCACGACGAGATTGTCAACGACGGGTCGGGCGTCGAGCGCCTGAGCGAGCGTGCCGGCGGTATTGAAGGTGGCATGAGCACCGGTGGCCCACTCCGGGTTCGCGCTGGCATGAAGCCCATCTCCACCGTGCCCCGCGCTCTTCGCACCATTGATACCTCCACCGGGGATGAGGCCGTCGCTCACCACCAACGCTCCGATGTCTGCGCTGTTCCGGCCGCAGGAATCGTCGCCGAGGCCATGGTGATGTTGGTTATCGCGGACGCCATCGTCGAGAAATTTGGGGGAGATTCGCTCTCTGAAATTCAGAGGAACATGCGCACTTACCTGGAGAGCATTCCGGACGTGATCAAGCCCGGTTCTTCGTCGCTGTGATGAGCGCCCCGCTCGTCGTGGTCGTTGGACCCCCTGCCGCAGGAAAGACGCGAGTCTCCAAGAGGCTCGCTAAGGCACTGGGAGTGGGCTGCGTCGACACTGATGCCCTCGTGGTGAGTCAATGGGGGCCTATTCCAGAGATTTTCGCCACCCACGGAGAGTCTTTCTTTCGAGAGAAAGAGCGACTGGCGATTATTGAAGCGTTGGGAACGAGTGGAGTCGTCGCCCTGGGTGGTGGTGCCGTCACAAATGCCCAGACTAGAGAAGATCTACAGGACCACCGTGTGGCTCTGATCACCATTTCTCCTGAAGCCGTGGCGCCTCGACTAGACAACGACAAGCGCCCTCTGTTGAAAGATGGACTTGAATCCTGGAAGGCTTTGGTGGCGTCGCGAGCTGACTACTATGACTCTGTTGCCACCCGAAAGTTTGACGCCTCGCACCAGACTGTCGACGCTGTGGCTGAGCAAATCTTGCACTGGGTGCGAGAGGATGCAGGACTATGACGCACACCATTACTGTGACCAATGCGACCCAGGGTGATTACCCCGTCATCGTGGGCCCTGGGGCCATGTCCCAGATTGGCGAACACATTCCCGGTGATGCCAAGAAGCTTTTGATCATTCACGCTCCTGCGCTCGGACGAATCGCGGAAGACCTCAAAGAGCTGTTGAGTGTGGGCCGCGAGGTGTTTCTGGTCGAGATTCCCGATGCTGAAGGCGCAAAGCGTGTTGAGGTGGCGGCCTTTTGCTGGGGAATCTTGGGACAACTCGATTTCCAGCGTAATGACGCCATTCTTGGTCTCGGAGGTGGTGCAACTACTGATCTTGCGGGTTTTGTGGCAGCGGCGTGGTTGCGCGGTGTTCCGCTGATTCAAGTTCCTACAACGGTCCTCGGCATGGTGGATGCTGCCGTTGGGGGAAAAACAGGTGTGAATACCCAGGAGGGCAAAAACCTGGTGGGAGTGTTCTACTCGCCAGAGGCTGTTATTGCTGACACCGATGTGTTGGCAGGGTTGAGCGAGAATGACGTGAGAGCGGGGCTCGCTGAGGTCGTGAAGTGTGGATTCATCTCTGATCCGGTGATTCTTGACCTCATCGAGTCTCACCCCGCAGAAGTTCTCGATACTGCGTCAGAGGTGTTTGTGGAGCTCGTGCAGCGCGCAATCGCGGTGAAGGCCGCTGTGGTGGGCGATGATTTTCGCGAATCAGGCCTTCGGGAGATTCTCAATTACGGGCACACCCTGGGACATGCGATTGAGCATGCGGAGCGCTACCAATGGCGTCATGGCGTAGCGATTTCGATTGGGATGGTTTTTGCTGCGGAACTCTCGCGGATCGTTGCAAACCTTGGGGATGAGGACGTCGATCGACACCGGAGGATTCTGGGGCAGCTGGGTCTTCCTCTGGATTACCCTCAGGGGCGCTGGCGCACTCTGTTGGCCAGCATGCAAAAAGATAAGAAGGCGAGGGGTGGTGTCGTGCGCTTTGTAGTTCTCGATGCCCCCGGAAAGCCCCGCGTTCTGGCCATCCCTGATGAATCAGTGCTGTTTGCGGCCTATCAAGAGCTTGGCTCCTCCGAGAGCTAGGCTGGTGGCATGACGAGCATCATGGTCCTGAATGGGCCCAACCTTGGTCGCCTGGGGTCGAGGGAACCAGATATCTACGGGTCTCAGACACTGAATGACATTGAGCAGGGTCTGAGAGAAATCCTTCCTGCAGACATCACGCTTGAGTTTCGGCAGAGTGATGACGAAGCAACGCTCATTGGTTGGCTCCACGAGGCTGCAGACTCCCGCACGCCGGTGATCTTCAACCCCGCGGCATTTACGCATTACTCCTATGCCCTGCGAGATGCGTGCCAGATCGTTGCAGAGACGGGAACGCCAGTAATTGAGGTGCATCTTTCCAACCCTCACGCTCGCGAATCCTTCCGCCACACCTCGGTCATCTCTGGTGCTGCTCGCGGCGTGATTGCGGGCTTTGGAGACCAGTCCTATCACCTCGCACTTTCCCACATCCTGACACTGCTAGAGAGGCACTAACGTGGCGACGACAAACGACATCAAAAACGGAAGCGTATTGAATCTTGAGGGTCAGCTCTGGGCTGTGGTGGAGTTCCAGCACGTCAAGCCTGGAAAGGGTGGCGCTTTCGTTCGCACGAAGATGAAGAACGTCCGCTCGGGCAAAGTCGTCGACAAGACATTCAATGCCGGCACCAAGATCGACTTTGCGGTGGTCGACCGTCGCGATTACACCTTTCTGTATGAGGATGGCGCGGACTACGTCTTCATGGACCAGAGCGATTATGACCAAGTAACCGTGCCCGGTCCTGTGGTGGGTGACGCGGCAAACTTTATGCTCTCCAACCAATCGGTCACTATTGCGATGCATGACGGAGAGCCCTTGTATGTTGACCTTCCTGCCTCCGTTGTGCTGGAAATCACCTATAGCGAGCCCGGGCTCCAAGGAGATCGCTCCACCGGGGGAACCAAGCCGGCAACCTTGGAGACGGGTTTCGAAATTCAGGTACCTCTCTTCGTCGAGCAGGGAACGAAAGTCAAGGTGGACACGAGGACCGGAGACTACCTCGGGCGAGTGTCAGACGAGTGAGTGCCCGGCACAAAGCCCGAAAGCGCGCGGTCGACATTCTCTTCAGCGCTGACATCAACGAACAACCACTGGAGGACGCTCTGGTCGCTGCCCAGGCGAGAGCGCAGGACGAACCTGAACGTTCATCCTCCTGGGAGTACGCCCACATGATTGTGGGCGGGATCATCGCTCATGGTGAGAGCGTTGATCAGGTACTCCGCGATACTTCTCAGTCGTGGTCGCTTGAGCGCATGCCCACGGTGGATCGCGCCGTGCTGCGTGTTGCCACGTGGGAGATTCTTCACAACCCTGACATCCCCACCGCGGTGGCCATCGCCGAGGCTGTTGACCTAGTGAATGAGCTGAGTACTGAGGCCTCTTCGGGATTTGTGCATGGAATTCTTGCGGCAATTGCCGCAACCTCCGAGCGCGCCTAGCGCGAGGCTCCTGTGGTGCGCTAACCTAGGGGGAGCAGACCTGCTTTAACCTGCGTCCTGTGAGGCGCGAAAGGAGGGCTCGATGAGTGCGCGTACCGTTCTCACAGGGTCAGACATCGATCGCACCCTCCGTCGCATTGCTCATGAAATCGTGGAAGCAGTTCCCGCGACAGAGAAGCTTGTCTTGTTGGGAATCCCCACCCGAGGGTCAGTGTTGTCCGAACGGCTCGCTCAACTGATCCAATCAATCTCTGGCGCCCCTGTTCCCCATGGCATTCTTGACGTGACGATGTATCGGGATGACCTTCATCGAGGAGGACATCGTTCTCCGGTTGCCACGGTGATTCCTGATACAGGGATTGACGATTCGGTCTGTGTTCTGGTGGATGACGTTTTGTTCTCTGGGCGGACGGTTCGCGCAGCCCTCGACGCGTTGACTGCGATCGGCCGACCCACCATGGTGAAGCTGGCCGTGCTGGTTGATCGGGGCCATCGAGAGCTCCCGATTAGAGCTGATCATGTGGGCAAGAATCTCCCGTCCGCGCTCGGTGAGCGAATCACTGTTCGGCTCCTCGAGACTGACGGCGTCGAAGAAGTGCAGGTGGTGTCGTGAAGCACCTCCTGAGTTCGCAGGACCTGACCCGGGATGACGCGGTGCGCCTGCTCGATGTGGCACATGAGTTCTCTGACGTGGCTAACCGCTCTGTCCCGAAGCTCCCCACGCTGCGCGGTGTGACGATGGTCAACCTGTTCTTTGAAGACTCGACCAGAACACGTTTGTCCTTCGAAGCGGCAGCCAAGAGGCTTTCTGCGGATGTGATGACGTTCCAGGTCCAGGGCTCGAGTGTTTCCAAGGGCGAAAGCCTGAAGGATACGGCCCAGACGGTCGAGGCAATGGGCGCCGACATCATTGTCGTGCGGCACTTCTCCTCGGGCGCAGCTCACCGTCTCGCGCACTCTGGATGGGTAGAGGCCGCCATCATCAACGCGGGTGACGGAACCCATGAGCATCCCACACAAGCTCTACTGGATGCCGCAACGATCCGTGAGCGATTGGTCTCAACAGGTCGAGGGTCTGACCTGTCGGGTCTTCACGTGGTGATAGTGGGGGATATCGCTCACTCGAGAGTCGCGCGATCAAATGTCGTTCTGCTCAACACTCTCGGAGCTCGGGTCACGGTCGTGGGGCCTCCCGAATTGATACCGAGTGGCATCGAGGGATGGCC